>JBDTJV010000352.1:0-13120 GCA_039935675.1 Ginsengibacter sp.
AATAATAAAAACGAATTAATCTTTGTCGACAAAATTCTTCGAGTAGAAAATTCTAATTATAATGTTTGATATCATCGTTTCCTGGTTGTGAATAGGAGGGAGGATCACTTGCAGGGAAACTTTGATCCAGTTCTTCATCAATTTTCTCCTCGATTCTTTCTTTCTCTTCAATACTTTCTTTTTCTAAATCAATCTTCTCTTCACTTTCCAGGTTTTCATTCTCTTTATCATTCATCATCTCTATTTTTAAATTTCAAGAAGCTTAGCTCAAAAAGAGTGCCTTATCGAGGATAAAATTAATCATTGCAAAAATTCTTTTACATTGACTATCAAAAAAGCTATAGATATGTTTTTAGATTCAGGTACAAAGCAAATTTAATTTTCATAATTTTATAAAAAATAAAAAAGGATTGCCATTTTCCAGGCTTCAATAAACATAAGTTTTTACTTTCCTCATGCAACAAAATAAACCGAAACTTGATATCATCAATATGCTACTGGAAGATTGTATCATGGCATTTCCGGTGTCGACTTTTGTGATAAGTATTTATCAGCAATATCAGCGTCGCGGCTGGCTCGGCAAAAAACAATTGCAGGGTTTGTATGATAAAGCTTCAAAAATAAATGGTGTTCTTCCCGGCAGGTTGGCGGCCCTTGAATCGATCATAAAAAAAATGCCTAATCGTGAAAAATCTGAACTTCCTCAAAATACCCCATTATTCGAAAAAGACGAGGCAGCGGGCCAATTAATTGCCAATATTTTAGCCAGGTATCCTGAACACAAACGCGTGTTGTTTTTGAAAGCCAAATACGAAAACAATGAAGTACTTGCTCCTTCTGATCTATCAGAATTGAAGAGATTTAACCAACACTTAAAATGATTTTTCAAGTCTTTCTACATACTTTCCTTTAACATAAATTTTAAAGAAGGTATTAAATTTCATATTCATTTTTTAGTCATAACTGAAAGATTAAAAATTGTCAATTATGGAAAAAATTATACAACAACAGATTCTGTTATTTACCGGTACTCATTTTTCATCAAGACAGTGCTGTCAAAAAATAAATCCCGAAAATCAACACGTGTTCTCTGAATCAGATCAATTGCAGGATGCCTGCTGGAACGGTCTTTTGAAAGAGATGCTTCCTGAAATTTGCGAAGCAAACAACAAGGATTTATACCTTTGGCAAATAAGAGAAAACAAAGCAAGTATTGATATTGAGATAGGAGAGCTGCCATCAGAAGTAGATTCCTTTTACTCTATTGATCCTTATTCTTTTTTAGAAAGTATTCATTTGAATTGATCTGAGAATTTCTTTTATTTATCGAAGATGAATTGGTTTTCTGAAAAAGAATTGCCTGATTAGATTGCGCTTTAATATGATATTTTTGTTTATTGGTAAACATTATCGGTGTCGGTGAAATTATAAAATCAAAATCGGAAATGCTACCTATTTGTATGTTTACTATAAATGAATATTCTATAATTTTCATTTATAGTAAATGCCTCTATTCGGAAAGGTGAGAAGAGATTAATTTTAGTTTTGCAAAAGATTTATACTGAATGTGATGATAAAAAATGATGGAAAACCGGTTTTTATTTAATAAGAATCTGGAATATTTTAAGATGAAAAAAGAATTCAACCTCATTTATATATTTATTTCATTGGTACCGGTTTTCGTTTTATTCATTTTTTATGGAAGACTTAATTCTATAGTCAATACAAAGATCTTTGGCGGTAATGGACTTACTATTTCTAAATTTTATTTCATTTGGATCATCATTGTATTGAGTTTTCTTTGGTATTATTTATCTTTTTTGTTTTCGAAAAAACTTTCGTTTTTTAAACCCCAAATCGATCAAAAGATATCAAGAGTGCTGATCAATTTATTTTTTTCTGTTCTGAGTATTCTGCTAATTGTATCAAATCTTTAAAAGAGGCAGTTTCTATTTTAATTTTTTTATTTTTGATTCATTGGTAATATTTCCCTCACTTATATTTTCAATTAAAATTACTCCTGGTTTTTTCCCTTTTTCAAAGCTTCCAATCTTATCTGACATTTGCAATGCTTTTGCGCCATTCAGTGTGGCCCATTTCAAAAAGGTTTCTGTTTCTATTTGGGGGTATTTTTTTTGAATGCTTTTTATTTCTTCAAGAATATTTAATTGGTGATTAGAGGCAAGACTATCAGTACCTAAAATGATATTCACATCATTTTCCACGAATAAATCTACAGGAGGTAGCGTATTTTCAATGTAAAGATTGGCATTTGGACAAAGGCAGAATGAGATTAATTGGTTCCTTCTTTTTTGTTGATTGATGTAATGAATATCTTCCTGTGTGGTAAATGTATTGTGCACCAGGATCACGGAGCTTGCATCAGATAAATGTTTAAAGTAATTGACTACACTTCCTATTTTCTTTGCTTTGTAAAAGGTGTTGTCAATTTTCATTTTTTCGAACATTTTTACAAACGCTCCTTTTCCTTCTTTAAAAAAAATATCTTCATCGGGGGATTCCTGGTTATGTATAGTAATCGTTTTTCCGGAAAATGATTTTTTCATTTTTCCCCATAAGTTTTCTGATACTGAATACGGGGCATGAGGAACTATAGAAGCGGTTAACTTATTATTTTCAAACTGCTGTAATATTTCCGTACTTTTTTCAAATCGGAAGGAGGCAATTTCAGGAAGCCATCCACTTGTCTCAATAAAATTATAGTAGAGGAGATTTCTTTTAATCTTTTGTGCGATAGTTAAGGAATTGTTACAGATATCACCTACGGCAACAATTCCATTCCGGATCATTTCACCTTCTGAATTCCCGATTGACTGAAGGATTTCCTCCTCTTCGGAATGCCGTTGTGAAACGACAGTAAAAACAAAGTCTACAAGGCCCGTTTTTTCAGGAACTTTATCTTTAAGGTGGGATAATTCCAGGTGACAATGGGCATTTATAAACCCAGGAGAAATAATTCCTTTATAACCCTGCACATTTTCGCCAGCTTCCTCTTCTCCTATTATCTCTATTATCTTTCCATATTCATCAATAATTAAGATCTTTTTATTATCCAAAAGTTCATTCCCAGTAAATAAATAATCTGCTTTGAATTTTTGATATCGCATGTAAAAAGGATTAGATTAATTTTGCCACAATAATCAAATATACAGGGTAATATTTTCTACATATAATGTTACCCAATTTACCCACATACCATTAAAAAATTTTGAAAGAAAGTATATGCTCGAAAAACTGGAGGCAATAAAAGCAAGATTTGCGGAATTGGGAGTCGCCCTGTCTAACCCTGAAATAGTAAGTGATAACCAGAAATACAAACAATTAAGTAAGGAATATCGCAACCTTGAAAAAATCGTAAATGTACGGGATCAATACGCTAAAATACTTGATGATATTGAGTTTAACAGGGAAGTATTGAACAGTGACGATGAGGAAATGCGCGAATTAGCTAAAGGAGAATTACCTGGTTTGCAAGATGAAAAAGAGAAGTGTGAAAAAATTATCAGGAATATGCTTATTCCTAAGGATCCCCAGGATGAAAAGAATTGTATCCTGGAAATACGGGCAGGAACAGGTGGTGATGAAGCTTCTCTTTTTGCCGGGAATCTGATGAGAATGTATCTAAAGTTTTGTGAATCAAAAGGTTGGAAAACTGCCCTTCTAAGCGAAAGCGAAGGAACGGTAGGTGGTTACAAAGAGGTACAGATTGAAGTAAGCGGAGAAGATGTGTATGGAACTTTAAAGTTTGAAAGCGGTGTTCACCGGGTGCAGCGCGTGCCGGATACCGAGGCAAGCGGCCGGGTGCATACCAGCGCTGCTACGGTTGCTGTGATGCCTGAAGCGGAAGAGGTAGATGTCGAAGTGAAAGACAGCGATGTAAAAATGGAGACAGCCCGAAGTGGTGGCGCAGGTGGTCAAAATGTAAATAAAGTAGAGACAAAGGTAATGCTGACTCACATTGCAACCGGTTTGGTGGTAGTATGCCAGACGGAAAGAAGCCAGTTGGGAAACCGGGAAAAAGCCATGCAAATGATACGTACGAAACTTTACGAAGAAGAAGTACGTAAGCAGGAAGAAGAAATCTCAAGGCATAGGAAGAGTTTAGTGAGTAGTGGTGACCGTTCTGCCAAAATCAGGACCTATAATTATCCACAGGGAAGAGTGACTGATCATAGAATCGGATTGACGGTTTATAACCTGGAAAATGTATTGAACGGAGATTTACAGGAATTTATTGATTCACTTCAATTTGCGGAGAATTCCGAGAAATTGGCCGGGTAAATCTCTTTGTGAAGTAAAAACAAGTTGATTTGAGGTTATTAAGTGTTTCTTAACAATACCCTCAATACTTTTGGCACAGGATTTGAAATTACATTTATCAACAACAATTAAATTTCAATTTTCTCATAAGCAGTTAGTTTTGGTAAACGGCCCCTGTTTCTACAGGGGCCTTCTTTTTTTAATATTCTTTTCTTTATCCTGTTCAGTTAATTCACCTGTCTTTACTTAATAAATTTTGAGAATACAGTAAACGGACAAATAAATAGAAATTTTATTTTGAGCAGTAGATATTTGATCTTGATCTAAGTTCTGGTTATTTCCCTAATAAAGATATAATGGATTTAACCTTCCTCTTTTCAAATAAGCGAATTAATTTGACAATTAATTTTAATAAAAATCCAAAAGGTTTGGAAATGCTGAGTCCAAGTTGTTGTATTCGCTGATCTCTTTCCATTATACAGTTTTCATATTCAGCCTCTTTTTTAACGCTTAATGCTTCAGCAAAACCCCAGGCACCATCGCGTGCTATCGTTATACTAAATTTTACGAGCATTTCATTATAATCAAAAATATCAAGATCAAGGAGTTTCATGAGAGGATTTATACTCGTGAGACACTTTTCTACATTGTCGATCATTGAACCGAGGATAGAATTAATAGTATTGAAATCATCATGAATTCCTTCCAGCAAGATGCCATTCATCACAAGGCCGGTAGAAATACCAAGGTCCAGGTTGATGTGGGCGTTCATGCCCAACAATAAATGTTGAATCACCAATGTGGAATTATTTGAAATAGCATCAAACGCTACTTTCCAGGATTCGGATGTGGGTTTATTGTCAAGCCACAGATAGAATGCATTGAGATAACGACTGGCAAACATCACGTCCAGCTTTTCCATTCTTACCGCATCCTCAAAGTTTTTATCGGCAATACACTGTTTTACTTTGCAAGTGACTTTATGATACAAAACAGCAAAATATCCTGCCGAACTATTATTTATTTCACAATAATCAATGATATTTTCAAGTTGAAAAATTACTTCATCTATGGTCGCAGGAAGTTTAAAAGAAAGCAAATCATTTTTCGTAACCGGTTTTTGGAAAGTGTCCATAATTGCCAATTTTTTTTAGTTGATTTCTCAGTCAGCTGCTAAAGGATTTTAATATTCTTGTGGCACTTTCGTAGGTTGTCCTTATAAATATAAAAATCTTTTAGAAAATTATTTTTATTTTTTAAAACGGCTTCATGTATTTATAGAAAGTTGGGACCTTCCTTTTGCCTTTGGTCAGAATATATCAGTACATTTAAATCTTAAACCCATTTCACATGAAAAAATATTTTACCCTTTTCTTTTTTCTTTTCTTTTCATGCTTTTGCTTTTCTCAAAACGCTGACAGTACCTGGTTCGTAAATAACTACACCAAACTGGAACAATACATTCCCATGCGCGATGGAATAAAGTTGTTCACTTCCATTTATATACCTAAAGATCAATCCTCCAAACATCCTTTCCTGATGACGCGAACTCCATATTCATGTGCCCCGTATGGCGCTGATAAATTTGCCGCTATTTGGCGATCTTACTTAATGTCGTATATGAAAGAAAATTTCATTCTGGTAATGCAGGATGTGAGAGGCAGGTATATGAGCGAAGGAGCCTTTGTAGATGTTAGGCCTTTTAATAAAAACAAAAAGGGAAAAGAAACAGATGAAGCAAGTGACAGCTATGATGCTATAGATTGGCTCGTAAAAAACATTAAAAATAATAATGGAAAAGTGGGTGTGCTTGGTACTTCTTATCCTGGTTTTTATTCTACCGAGGCGGCGCTCAGCGGGCATCCTGCTTTAGTCGCTGTAAGTCCGCAGGCACCAGTTACCGATTGGTTTATGGGTGATGATTTTCATCATAAAGGCGCTTTCTTTGTAATGGATGGTTTTTCTTTTTATCCATTTTTTGGAACGCCACACCCAAAACCACAAACTACCTATACACAAGGATTTTCTTTTAAATCAGATGATAACTACAATGCCTACCTGAAAACCGGTGCGTTGAAAAATTTCGCAAAACTGATGGGCGATAGTATTCCTTTCTGGAATGAACTTTATCAGCATCCAAATTATGATGCGTGGTGGCAAGCGAGAAATGCACGTAATGGTTTATACAATGTAAAACCAGCCATGCTTTGGGTGGGTGGTTTATTTGATGCGGAAGATTGTTTTGGTGCATGGAATTCTTATAAAGCTGCCGAGAAACAAAGTCCACGAACGAACAGCCGGCTAGTAATGGGGCCTTGGTATCATGGACAATGGAGCCGCGAAGGAAGCTTCCTGGGAAATGTAAGATTTGGTAGTAACACTTCTGAATATTATCGTGATAGCATCGAATTTCCTTTTTTTAATTATTATTTATTGGGACAAGGAAATACTTCAGGTATCGCTGAAGCCAATATATTTTTTACAGGCGAGAATGACTGGAAAAAATTTGCTGCGTGGCCACCACAAAATATGGAACAGGAAAATCTTTATCTCGCAGCGAATGGGGAATTATTCCTGGATGATAAGGATAAACTAACGGGCATGGATAAACGAAAAGAAAATGATTATGATGAATATACGAGCGATCCGGCTCATCCGGTTCCTTATACACAGGATGTTCATTTTAGAAGAACCAGGGAATACATGACCGATGATCAACGCTTTGCTTCGAGGCGGCCGGATGTATTAACCTATGAAACCGGTATTTTAGATAATGAAGTAACGCTGGCTGGCCCTGTTATTGCAGATTTAATGACTTCTATTTCTACAACTGATGCGGATTTTGTAGTAAAATTAATTGATGTTTTTCCTGATGATTTTAAATATCCGGAAAATGAAAAAGGCAATGAAAAAGATTACCCGATGGGAGGTTATGAAATGTTGGTGAGAGCAGAGATCATGCGCGGTAAATTCAGAAATAGTTTTGAAAGACCAGAGCCATTTGTTCCCGGGAAAATTACAGAGGTGAAATGGGAATTGCCCGACGTGGCTCATACTTTTTTAAAAGGCCACAGGATCATGGTTCAAATTCAAAGTAGCTGGTTTCCTTTAGTTGATTGCAATCCACAGAAATTTATTGATATTTATAAAGCAGATGATAGCGATTTTCAGAAATCGGATATTCGGATTTATCATGATGAAAAGCATTCCTCTAAAATAATTTTACCTGTTTTGAAAAAATAAGTAAGACCTATCATGGATTTTTTAGGTAGCCTTGAAAAAATTTATTCTATTGAAAGAAAGTTCTTTTTTGAATTACTCCAATTGATTTTTAAAATCGCCACCAACGTCGTAAATAATTATATGAATAACGAAAAAGATCAACCAATTCTTCCGGACAATACTCCCGCAAGATCTGATCTTGCAAAAACAGCCGCCAAAGGCATAAGGTTGCAATCATTAGATTTTTACAGGGGTTTGATTATGGTCTTATTGATGATCGACAGCACCGGATTGTACGAACATTTAAACGACATTACCTTGGGGTCGCCAATTAATTCTTTGGTGGTTCAATTTTCTCATTATCCATGGCATGGCTTACATTTTTGGGACCTTATACAGCCTGGTTTCATGTTCATCGCAGGCGTGGCATTGGCTTTTTCTTTATATAAACAAACAGCTAATGGAGTCCCCTGGAATAATCAGGCAATAAAAGCAGTGAAACGAAGCGGATGGTTATTTTTCTGGGGTGTTTTGGATTACGCAGTCAGGGGTGATCATTTGTCTTTCGAGCTTTGGGACGTGCTTACCCAATTGTCATTCACCTTGCTGCTTGCTTTTCTTATTTTTCGATGGAAAATTGGATATCAATTGTTATTTACTGCAGGATTATTGCTCCTTACCGAATGCCTTTATCGTTTTACAAATGTACCAGGCTTTGACCAGGCTTTTACCGATCAGCATAATTTTGGAAATTACGTTGATCTGCTTTTAATGAATAAGATTAACCAGGGTGGCTGGGTTGCTATCAATTGCATTCCCACTGCTGCTCATACGATATGGGGTGCTGTAGCCGGTAAGTGGCTTCTCTCTTTACCTAATAACAGTTCTAAACTAAAAAGAATATTCATTTTTGCAGCCGTTTGTTTTTTGCTTGGTTATGGATTGGATATCTCTGGCATTACGCCTATCATTAAACGTATAGCCACCAGCTCGTTTACATTTGCTGCTGCAGGATGGTGCCTGTTGGCACTGGGAATTCTTTACTGGTGGATAGATATTTTAAAACACAATCGTTTTCTCAAATTCTTTTTAATAGTCGGAATGAATTCCATTTTTATTTATATATTTTTTGAAATTGTAGTTAGCCGATGGTTAGGGAAATATCTTTTTGTGATTGTTAATGGAATAATTCCACCCATAGTATTTTCACCAATGACAATTAATATCATCGCATCGTTTGTGATTTTTGGAGTTGAATGGGGTTTATGTTATTGGCTTTACCGGAAAAAAATATTTTTTAAGTTGTAGAATTTGTATGACGTAAAATTCTCATTTGGTAGCTGCGTATGCAAAATGAAAAAACAACTTATTTATTCGTTTACTATGGTGCTTTTTTTTTAATAAATTCTTTTGAAAAGGGATAGAGAAAATTAAAAAAAAAACTTCTTTTTTATAAATTTATAACTGTGGAAGAATTTATTACCAAAACTGTGTTATGAGACCTTTTTTAGTTTTATTACTTGCTGTCTTTTCTCACGCTGTTACAAAATCACAAATCGTCAGGAAGAATTCTTTAGCCGGAATTGCGCTGGTATTACCGTTGATAAATAACGGCATTTCCTACGATTATTCCGCACGGAAAACATCCGATCAAAGTGGCTACCTCGGCGGAGGTGTTTCTTTATTTTATAGAAAGAATCATAATGAATTTTCCCTTGGCTATGAACATCCGGGATTGAAGATGGATTTAGTTCCTCCAAAAGGTGGTTATTCTCATTTTAGTGCAGATCTTTTTGAACTAACTGTTCAGCACCTCTTCAGCAAAAATGTTTTTATTCTTGGTGGGATTAATTATACAAAATATCATTTTTATTCTTCGCCAGATATACCACCCTTTCCTAAAATTCAGGAAAATGATCGTACTATTGGATTGACGACCGGAGCAGGAATTGAGATATCAAAAGTCACTACTTTACTCGTATCTTACCGACCTGCTTTATTTTCTTTTGATAAAAAAAGCTATCACCAGGTTCTTTCTCTTGCCTTAAGATTTCATATTAATTTTTGGAAAAAAAGATAAGATTTTTATATGGGCAAAATCAGCAACTTGAAATTTTAGTTTCAAGAAATGAACCAACAATTCATTCTCCTACTTTTTTCTATTTTAGAATAAAATATTTTTTTAATAAAGTATATTTTAATGAATAATTTACGATACTTTTACCTTACCGACTTTTATAATAGATACATAAATTTACGGTTGCCTAATTTGCTTTCCCCTGCTTCTGCCTGATACAGATATCCTGCGTATTACCAAATTCATTTTTTATAAACTAAAATTTTACAATCATGAAAAAGGTATGTTTTTTATTCGCGGCTATCTCCATTTATCTTATTTCCTGCAAAAGTAGCAAAGAAAATAGCTGTTTTAAAGTTGATGAGGGATACTTTAGTGATGGTTTTGTTAATCAATACAAGAACGATACAAATTTTATTTCACCTGGAGATGCATGTGCGTACATACACGAATTTAAAAAACACAAGTATAAAGTATTTGGAAAAAATAAATTAACAACTACGTGGTCCTATTTTAATCCCCATCTCGTGGACAGTTTAGCTTCTGATCCCAGGACAGATTCCATAATATATTTATTGGCTGCTTTTCCGAAAGATAAAAGCATACCCAAGGAAAAGAGAGGTTATCCATTTGTAATAATGGAAATTGTACAAAAAACTCCGGCAACCGCTTATGGAAAAGGAGGTAATGATGCTGTTATGTCTTCCGCACCACCTTTATTTTTCACACCTGCTCATATTTGTCCACCACCAAACTGGGGTTGCAAAATTCCCGGTGCCGAATAAGAAATTGATTGATTATAAAACTGCCTCATCTTCCTCAAACCTTTTGCTGTTAGAGGCTTGTTTATTAATTGATGACCACCAGTTTTTTACAGAAAATTTTGTTCTTACTTCGATCAGTTTTCGGGAGGCAAGCAAACCAATGACATTATGTTCCAGGAAATGTTGAAAAGGCACTAAAAGTGCAATGACCCCTATTTTGATAAGCCATAATTTCAATGGCTGGTTATGAATGATGTGGTTGATAACCAAATTGTCTATTATCAACACGATAAACTCGAAAAGGGAAATAAAGAAAAAATACCCCATCAGCTTTACTGTTAGCGGTGATACCGGGTAAGAACCCACAAAAAGCATTATAAAAAATATGATTACAATAGAAAGAGTGATTCCAAAATATTGAATATTTCGATGAGAAATTTCTTTTTGCTCTTGCTGTAATAATTCCTGCTGGTGTCTTTTATTCTCCCTGTCTACTCCCAGCAAAGTGATGTCATTTTGCCGCGACAATTCTCTTAGGCTATCTTCATAAACTATTGACTGTTTTGAATAAAATAAGGCATTTTTATAGTCCTTTTGCGTTTCATACAAATCACTAAGCTTGCCGGAATAAAATGCAATGGTGTTCGCATCGGTCATCTGTAAGCTGATTTTAATAGCTTTCAGATAATAGGAAATTGCTTCAGGAAAATTATTTTTTAGCCGGTAGCATTCCGCGATCTGTTCAAAATTGATCCTGGAGGAATTCTGGTCGAAGTTTTTTGCCAACGCGGGTTCGGCAGTTTTATAATAATTCAAGGCGCTATCCGCATCGCCAGTATAAAAGTAAATATTGCCGAGGGTTATGAAATAGTTCTCAATTCCGTCATTTATATAACTTTGTTTAAGATCTGGTTCCGAATCCAGATATTTCAAGGCATCTGCTGTGTTTTTTTCGATCACATAAATATAGACAAGCATTGACCTTTTTGCATCCAACAGATCCTTATAATCCCGGAGAGAGTCTGCAAGTTCAATCGTGCGCTCTATCAAAAATTTTTCATCTAATAAGCGGGCCAGGTCAGAATAATCAGCAACCAATCCACGCATGTTTCCTTTTCTTTTATTCAGAATAATACTTTGGGTCAATTCATTTCTTGCTGCCACAGTATCCCCTAGTTGCCTGTACATTTCATAAAGGCAATGATGGACTTTTGACTGGATTGGTATTGATTTCAATTGAACCGACAGGTCATAAGCACTATTAAAATAAGTGCAGGCTAAAACAGCTTCTCCCCGGGAAAGATAAGTTTCGCCTAATTCAATGTAAGTGACTGTTTTTACTGAATCGGAGGTAATATTCTGAATTAATGAAAGTGCTAAAATACAATTGAATAAAGCTTTATCATTTGCTCCTCTTTTTCTTAAAATTTCTGACATGCGTGTATAACCCAACGCCTGGTAATCGTAATTATTAATTGCCTTAGCATAATCAATTCCTTTTTGTACAAAATTGATCGTTCGGTCAAAACTTTCTATGCTGGAGGAAGGCCCAATATTCAAAATAGCTTCTCCAAATAAAGCTTTCAAAATAAGATTTGTGTTGTTGGAAAGTTCAGCAACCAATAATTGCTGGCGTAATACGCTATCTCCTTTTGAATTTAGTTTAAAGATGTAATAGTGATTTGCCAACTTGCCGAGTGTAATTACTTTTTGAGAATCCGAAGTACTTCGATTACACATAATACACAAACTGTCTAATTCCTTATCAAACTGTTGTGAAACGCAGTTTTTTGGAGAAAGAAAAATTAAAAGAATGAATATGGTGGCGATTTTTTTCATATTTAAAAAATCTCTTATCAAATATACAGATTCTCCTCCCCATAAAGTATAATTAATACTGCTGGCGTTGACTTGTTTTTTATCATTATTTTATTTGATAAAACAGGAATCTGAAATATTTCTTCATTTACTGGAATGGGTATTAAATTGATATTTTCTTTCCTGGTAATTATTAAATGAATCCTGTGCAGATAAGCGTTCAAAACAATTTATACCATGTTGGATTTGGAAAGTAAAGCATTAATTCGACCAGTTAAAAAATTTGATTAAATGTTAAATATTACGAAAACGTAATTATTTTTATTCTTTTATAATGTTTTCGTTATATTTGCCATGGAATTCAAAAATTATTAATAAATCAATTAAAAAAAAATTATGAAAAAACAGTTCCCACTTCTTCACAAAACAGTGTTATTTAGCGCTGCAGTGATTCTCTTCTCTTTGAGCGCCTGCAAAAAAGACAATAACATAAAAACCGATACCACCATTAACGGTATAGTATCGACAACTCCAGATTTTTCTACATTAAACGCTGCAGTTATGAAAGCAGGATTAAGTGCCACTTTAAGCGGTGCTGGTCCGTTTACCGTTTTTGCACCTAACAACGCAGCATTTACAGCTTCAGGAATTACAACAGCTGTATTGGGAAGTTTGACTGCAGCCCAGGCAAAAAACATTTTGCTGTATCACACTATAGGCGCTAAAATTATGGCAGCACAAGTGCCAGCAGGACCAAATGCTCCTGTTCTTGCAGCCAATGGAGATACACTGTATGTCACCAATAAAGCTTCCGGTGTCTATGTAAATGGAATAAAAGTTACCCAGGCAGATGTAGCTGCGAGTAACGGAATCATTCATGTAATCGGAAATGTATTAATGCCACCTTCCGGAAATATTGTTCAGATGGCGCAGGCAGATACCTCCCTTTCTTACCTTG
>JBDTJV010000353.1:0-3174 GCA_039935675.1 Ginsengibacter sp.
CCTTTATAAAGTTGTGGGTAATATTGAACCGTAGTATCCAGGTAAGCAGCCTGTCCATTAAAAGAACGTGTATCAAAGCGCGCTCCGCCTGAAAGATCCAGTTTTCCAAAAGTCTTTTTCACAACAAAGAAGGGCCCAAAATCAAATTGCTTATAAGCCGGAATGGGGAAATCCGTACCATAACCCAGCGAATTATTTTGATACATTCCATTTATTCCAAACGTGGTTTGGTAATCGTTTCCTAAAGGAAAATTGTATTTTACATCATAACTATAAGTGGTTAACTGCAAATTTAATCCTGGTATATCAGGCTCTGTTGGGTGCGTATACTCTCTCCTGTGGCTATATTGATAGCCAAGGTTTACCATTAGATTCCCATTTCCCAAATGAATGCTTGTGTTATTATAGATACGGTTTAATTGTACATGTTGGTGCAAAACAGGGATATCATATGAATTCAGCATTGACTCTGGAACAATAGGACGAGAAGCATCGTCATCTGAAACCTGGTAAGTAAATTTTCGGGTCAAAGAATCGCGGCTTCCATCAGGTATATCCTGTAGATCGTCAAAAACGGAAGCATTCAGGTAGGAATGTCCCCATGATTTATTGAGTCCAATCATGACACGGGCATCTTTTTCTTTAAATCCGGTGGCGTACACGCGGCCATCATGTTGATTTTGATAGTTTTTTGCTTCTTTATCCGACAATACAGTTCCCCACACAAAGCCATTTTGATTTCCCTGTAATTTCAAGGAAGTATTTATCAATCCATTATTGGTACCATAATCCGCAGCTGCTGATCCCAATATTTTTCCTTCCTCAATTGGTGGTGCGGTTAGTAAATTAACGACTCCTCCAATGGCATCGGGACCAAAAGTTAAACTGGCGGGACCTTTGATCACCTCAATCCGGTCAATTGAATTCTGATCAACTTCAATACCATGTTCATCGCCCCATTGTTGGCCTTCCTGGCGTATTCCATCCTCTGCAGTAACGACCCTGTTGTATCCAAGTCCACGGATAAATGGTTTTGAAATATTTGGCCCGGTAGTAACGGCACTTACTCCGGGTATATTAGCAATTTCAGCTATTACATTTCCCGCAGCAGGGTGGTCATTTATATAATTTTTGTCTATCACTGCTATAGGCACAGGATCTCTTCTAATGCTAACCGCTTTGCTTACCCCGGTTACCACTATTGGCGCCTGTTCAGTAACAGCAATCGACAATGAAAAGTTCTGGGTTATATTTTTATTGAAATAAATATTTTGGAGAACGGTTTTGTATCCTATATATTTTATTTCAACAAGATAAGTGCCTGCCGGAACATCACTGATTACAAAATGGCCGTTTGCGTCTGCAATATTTCCTTTGCCCAGGTCGGGAATAAATGCGGAAGCACCAGCAAGTTGTGCACCTGACGCATCAGTTACATTGCCGGAAATGGAATACCTGGCTGATGTTTTTTGCGCATTCACACTCAATGATAAAATCGCACCTATACATATCGTAAGAAAAAGATAAACTTTTTTCATTCTAATTGTTTTAAAAAACCTCGTTTGAAATAATAGAATTCATAAATCAATGAATTCAAATTTGGAAGACATTAAAAACTCTTTTAATTGCCTTAAGAATTGAAATAACCAATTGGTAAATTAAACTATGAATGGAGGACCTCTAAGGCCAAGAGATAAGGGCTGGGATTGAATGGTTTGTAGTATTCCTGAAACGGTGTAGTCGCCAAAAACAGGGACAGGAGGCTTTATTACCACACTGCTCTGCATCGTATAGGGAGCAATAACCACATTGCTTTGGCAATGGCAGTCAATTCCCGGTGCATTAATCTGTGGATTATTCGAATCGGTTAAAGTTTTGCTTACAAAATCTGTATGATTGGCAAAAAGCGCATGCAAATATTTAGTAGGAGTATTGCTTAAAGCAAAAATGCCCAACAGCAAAACACCAAAAAATTTTCTTATATAAATGTTACGATTCAACCAATTGAATTAATGATTTTGCAAATGTAAAACATTCAATACCAGAACGCATAATAATAATTGTAAATTTCACAATTCATATTAATTTTAAAAACGGAACAAATTTTGTAACGTATTGTATTCAAATTATTTATTAATTATTTAAAACATTATTATGCCAATTGTAAAAGTAATAGAGGTAATTGCCTCTTCAGAAAAAAGCTTTGATGATGCGATTCAAAATGCAGTTTCGGAAGTTTCAAAAACTGTTAAGAATATTGATTCTGTCTATGTAAAAGATTTTAAAGTCCACGTTAAAGATGAAAAAGTTAGTTCTTATGGCGTGATCTGTAAAGTATCTTTCCGGGTGAATGACAAATAAATTCTGAATTGATTTTCAAATAGTTAAACAAAGGGAGTTCAATAGCTCCCTTTATTTTTAACATACATTTCCGTGAAGGTTTTCTTTAAATAGCTTTTTTGTGTATGTGTTGTTCGTAATTTGCAAACCTTATTTTAATCTTCAAATTTTATTGAAATAGATGTTACAAACTGCAGAAGACATTCGTATGTTGAATGATAAAATCAATCATTCCGCCTCTTTTATTGATCGTATTCATTCAGAGATCGGGAAAGTCATTATTGGTCAAAATCACATGATCGAAAGATTGCTCATCGGTTTATTAAGCAATGGTCACATATTACTGGAAGGAGTTCCGGGACTGGCAAAAACACTCTCAATAAAATCATTGGCAAGTACCATTAATGCCAAATTCAGCCGTATCCAGTTTACGCCCGATCTTTTGCCCGCGGACGTGATTGGAACCATGATCTACAATCAGCAAAAAAATGAATTCGTAGTTCGTAAAGGACCAATATTTGCCAACTTTATTCTTGCAGATGAGATCAACAGGGCTCCTGCAAAAGTGCAAAGCGCTTTGCTGGAAGCCATGCAGGAAAGACAGGTGACCATTGGAAATAGCTCGTATCTTCTTGAAGAGCCTTTCCTGGTATTAGCAACTCAAAACCCGATTGAGCAGGAAGGTACTTATCCTTTGCCGGAGGCACAGGTAGATCGTTTTATGCTGAAAGTAATTATTGATTATCCTACAAAAATTGAAGAGCAGGCTATCATTCGTCAGAATGTGCTCGGAATGCAGCAGCCACAAATCAATGCGGTCGTTTCTTCTTCTGA
>JBDTJV010000354.1:0-4311 GCA_039935675.1 Ginsengibacter sp.
GTCCGAATGTATTTGCCAATGCTATTCTTTGCAAGTAATAATTCCGTTTCTAAAAAGTGTACGAAGTCGCTGTAAAATTCAATGTCTATTTCATTAAAATCTATCTTCTTTCGTGTTTCAACTTCAAATCTTTGTAAATGATTTTTTAGGGTTTTATAGCCTTTGATAGTACTTCCTGAAATAGGATTTCCATTTACATTTTTCCGGGTTCCATTGATTGTTTGATTAATGAAGTCGGCAAAATAACCCCAAAATGTTTTGAGCTTATCATTTTCGGTTTGAAGTGTTTGGCCTGTAAATTCTTTAAATAATAATTTTTTAAAGATTTCCTGGTCGGGTTCCTTTGCATGGTTATTCACATATCCGTTAAAACATTTTTGAATTTTTTCTTTTGTTGTTGTAATTCGCAAATCAAATTCCTGTTTTCCTATCATTCCCTTTTTTGCACATTGGTTTTTCTGATCCCACTTGTCTTTTGATATTCTTAGATCGGTATAATATTTTGACCGTAAATATTTTTTTGTAGTGGGGTTATAGCTGTAATAAATTTCAGCAAATAACAGGCATTCGCCTTTTGTAGCATTCGTTTTAATTTGGAATTTTACTTTCATTGCATTGATATTTATAAACCAAATATAGCGCAATTTGGGTTCGTTTGTGTGCCGGGGGGTAAAAGGGGGTAAAATAGGGGGTAAAATTTCTTACTTTCTTTTAATTTCCCTTTATCTGTCTTTACTTTCTTGTTTCAATAAAATGCAGTGTTTATAATGGTTTGAAAGTTAAAAGACTAAAATTAAAAAAACCCCAATTAAGGGGGTGTGTAGTCCCGACAAGAATCGAACTTGTATCTAAAGTTTAGGAAACTTCTATTCTATCCATTGAACTACGGGACCTGCTTAGTAATGGTCGGCAAAATTAATGGAATTTTTTTTAAGAAAAACAGGTAAGAAATTTGCTATGAAACGTTATCAATAATTAATATAATCTCAATGTCTTTACTATTTGAACCTATTACGATAAGAAATATTATTTTAAAAAACAGGATCGTGGTATCGCCCATGTGCCAATATTCGAGTGTGGACGGATTTGCCAACGATTGGCATTTGGTCCATCTTGGGTCAAGGGCAGTCGGTGGCGCAGCACTTGTTTTTACAGAAGCAACATCGGTTTCACCCGAAGGCAGGATCACAGCAGATGATTTGGGCATTTGGAAAGATGAGCATATTTCTTTCTTAAAAAGAATAACTGATTTTATTAAAAATCAAAACGCTGTTCCCGGAATACAATTGGCGCACGCTGGCAGAAAAGCGAGTCATTTAAGCCCATGGAAAGGCAGGCGACCTCTGGAAGAAAATGAAGGTGCATGGGAAACATTAAGCCCATCGGCGATTGCTTTTAAAGAAGGAGATCCTACACCGAAAGAAATGACAAAAGAAGAAATTCATCAATTGATAAATGATTTTGTGAGTGCGACAAGGCGTGCTATAGAAGCCGGTTTTGAGGTATTTGAAATCCACGGTGCCCATGGGTATTTGATCAATGAATTCTTATCTCCAATCAGCAATCATCGTGAAGATGAATACGGTGGATCATTTGAAAACCGGTCCAGGTTATTACTGGAAATAGTAAAGGAAATGAGAAAACTGGTTAAAGAACAACCACTTTTTGTGAGGATATCCGCCACAGAATGGGTTGATAACGGCTGGGATGAAAATGATTCAGTTGCATTAGCCAAAATGTTACAAAAAGAAGGTGTTGATGTAATTGATTGTTCTTCCGGCGGAAATTCGAATGAGCAAAAAATTCCTGTCGGCCCGTTATACCAGGTGCCGTTTTCTGAAAAAATAAAACAAGAAGCAGGAATTTTAACTGCAGCTGTGGGCATGATTACTAATGCCCACCAGGCTGAACAGATTTTGAAAGAAGAAAAAGCTGATTTAATAATAATGGCCAGGCAATTGTTGCGTGAACCTTATTTTCCCCTACATGCAGCAAGAGAACTTGAAGTTAAAGTACAATGGCCAGATCAGTATGAGAGAGCGGAAAAATATTAGTGGCTCATATCATTTTAGTAAATGACGCCATAAAAACCTCCTGGCTTTTTATTATTTGTCTTTATCTTTTTTATCCCTGTCTTTTCCAATAATATAACCACTTGCGGCACCTACAGCAGCTCCAATGGCTGCCCCGGTTCCTTTATGTTTTGAAATGATTGCACCACCAACTGCACCTGTAGCTCCACCGATAACGGCTCCCTGGGCAGCCTTACTCCAACCTTTTTTTGTGGTCTTTTCAGTAGCAGGGGAAGAATTGCCCTGGTTTGTGGCGCTTGAATTTTGTGAAGCTGATGTTGTTGATTCATTTTTTGAAGAACCACTATGGTTCTTATCGTTATCGGTTGCTTTTTCTGTTTCTTTAGGATGATACCGATAATTGCTTGCCTCTTCTCTTGAGTTATTGCCTTTTACTGAATCTGTATTCTTATTATTATGATAAGTAGTTGTATCACTTAATAGCTGTATATTTCTCGAATCATCTTTTGAACTGTTTTTGCAGGCTGCAAAAGTGACGATCAAAATGAAAGGGAAAATAAATTTCTTAACTGAATTCATAAAAATCTTGTTTGATGATAAGTATATAGAATAAATACAATGCCAACTTTTTTTGAAAAGCTAATGGAGGTTTAACCTCTGGTTAAAGCAAATTGAAAGGAGTTTGCAGAAAAAGTTCTTAAAAATAAAAAAAGGAAGAAAAAATCTTCCTTTTATATAAAAATGTTTTTTTATTTAAACTGAACTGAAATCTCTCTTGCCAGCGTCACCATTTTTTTAACACCTTCTTCCGGGAGGTTTCCCTTTTTAAATTCAGCAAGCACCTCTGGCAATTTTGTTTCCATTTCCAGTAAAAATTGTTCTTCAAATTCCTGAACTCTTTTTACCGGCACATTGCTGATCAAACCGTTGGTTCCCAAATAAATGATCGCTACCTGTTTTTCTACGGGGTAAGGACTAAATTGAGGTTGTTTTAAAATTTCCACATTCCTAGCTCCTTTATCCAAAACGGATTTTGTAGCAGCATCAAGGTCACCTCCAAATTTTGAAAACGCTTCCATTTCGCGGTATAATGCCTGGTCTAATTTTAAAGTACCAGCCACTTTTTTCATGGATTTGATCTGTGCGTTTCCACCAACACGACTAACAGAAATACCTACGTTAATCGCTGGGCGAATACCTGCATTGAACAGGTTTCCTTCCAGGAATATCTGACCGTCGGTAATTGAAATCACATTAGTAGGAATATAAGCAGATACATCACCTGCCTGTGTTTCGATAATTGGCAAAGCTGTTAATGATCCTCCGCCTTTTACAAGATGTTTAATATTTTCCGGAAGGTCGTTCATCTTTTTAGCGATCTCATCTTTAGATACAATCTTCGCTGCTCTTTCCAGCAAACGACTGTGCAGGTAGAATACATCTCCCGGATAAGCTTCACGTCCCGGAGGTCTTCTTAATAATAATGAAACTTCGCGGTAAGCCACAGCTTGTTTACTAAGATCATCATAAATAATTAATGCGCTACGGCCGGTATCACGGAAAAACTCCCCAAGTGCAGCGCCGGCAAATGGTGCATAGAACTGCAAAGGAGCAGGTTCTGATGCTGAAGCAGCAACGATCGTTGTATATTCCATTGCACCGTTATCTTCTAATACCTTCATTACGTTGGCAATAGTGGACGCTTTTTGTCCAATGGCTACATAAATACAGTAAACAGGATTTCCGGCTTTATAAAATTCTTTCTGATTGATAATAGTGTCAATACAAATGGCACTTTTCCCCGTCTGGCGATCACCGATCACCAATTCACGCTGTCCGCGTCCGATAGGAATCATCGCATCGATAGCTTTAATCCCGGTTTGTAGTGGTTGTTTGACCGGTTCCCTAAAAATTACACCAGGAGCTTTTCTTTCCAGCGGCATATCATAAAGTTCGCCTGTGATTGGGCCTTTGCCATCTATCGGATCACCCAAAGTATTAATAACACGGCCTGCGAGACCATCTCCCACCTTTATGGAAGCGATCTTGCCGGTACGTTTAGCAGTATCACCTTCTTTAATATCTCCAAAATCTCCCATCAAAACGACGCCCACATTGTCTTCTTCAAGGTTCAATGCGATAGCTTTTACCCCACTTTCAAATTCTACCAATTCGCCGGAACTCACATTATTTAATCCGTAAATACGGGCAATTCCATCACCTACCTGTAGAACAGTTCCTATTTCTTCAAGATTAGATTCTACATCCAGGTTACTTA
>JBDTJV010000355.1:0-4243 GCA_039935675.1 Ginsengibacter sp.
AAGATTATCAATATCGTCGCCGGCATCAAAAAGCAATCTTCGAATAGCCGAGTCCGTTATATTTTCTTTTGTAAGACCGATCGGCCTCATGTGAAGCATAACCATTTTCTTTACAAATTTCATTTTCTCATTCAACGGAAGCTTTAATTGGGTAAAAATTTTGGTTACCATTCGCGACCCTACCACTTCGTGACCATGAAAAGTCCAGCCATGACCTTCTTCAAATTTCTTTGTTTTTGGTTTGGCGATATCATGCAAAATTGCAGACCACCTTAACCACAGATCGTCTGTATGGATGGAAATGTTATCTAAAACCTGCAGTGTGTGATAAAAATTATCCTTGTGCCCAATGCCTTCTATAAATTCTGCTCCTGCGAGCTCGGTCATTTGAGGAAAAATAATATCTAATAATCCTGATATAAATAAAAGATGAAAACCAACTGAAGGCTTTTTTGATAAAACAATTTTGTTCAATTCTTCTATAATTCTTTCGGGGCTTACAATTCTTATCCGTTCGCTATTTCGCTTTATCGCTTCAAAAGTTTCAGTATCTACAATAAAATTTAATTGCGCAGCAAAACGTATAGCCCGCATCATTCTCAGAGGATCGTCTATAAATGTCTGATCAGGCGGAAGCGGTGTTCTAATTATTTTATTTTCAATATCCGTGATAGCATTGAGCGGATCAATTAATTTTCCGAAATCGTATTTATTCAGGCCTATAGCAAGGGTATTAATAGTGAAATCCCTGCGCAACGTATCTTGTTCAATGCTTCCGGGTAATACATCAGGCTTGCGGGAGTGACTGCGATAACTTTCTTTCCTGGCGCCTACAAATTCGATTTCAAAAGGTTTTTTCTCCAGATATATTTTTATTTGTGCCGTGCCGAAATTTTTAAAAATAGCTACTTCCGGATTTGACTGAAATTTAGTCGCTGTTTTTTTCGCGAGTTCTATTCCATCACCAACAACGACAATATCCACATCTTTTACAGGCCGCGATAAAATCTTGTCTCTCACAAATCCGCCGATTATAAAAGCAGGCTTGTTTAACTCTTCAGCCGCTTCACCTATTTTTTTAAAAATAAATTGTTCTTCCGTGGTATAATTAATTTCCATCAGGCAAAAGTAAGAGGATAAATAATTCTATCAGGGTCAGGTTTGTGATTCTTGAAAAATTGGTATTCCGGGGAAATAAAAATTGAGGTTATTTGCTTGTTTACTATCAGTAATAAATCCAATCGATCAATAAACCGGGTAGAAAACCCAACAATATGATGAGCGCAGTCGTTACGACTAATAAAAATTTGAAAGAAGATGAAACCTGGATATCATCGTTCACACCAGGAACAGGATCTTTAAAATAAATGGCCTGGATTACCCTGAAATAATAAATTGCACCTATTGCGGCACATATTACCGCAAAAATTACGAGCCATAATTGGTGACCGTCTTTCACTGCTGCCATGAGCACATAGAATTTTGCCGTAAATCCCGCAGTTAGAGGTATTCCTGTCAATGATAATAAAAAAATCACCGCTGTAAATGCAAGAAGAGGTTGTTTTTTACCAAGTCCATTAAATCCTTCAATTGAATAGTCTGACATTTTTATAATGACTGCAAAAATACCTATGGTTGCAAGGCTGTAAGCGGCAGCGTATAAAAGCAATCCTTCTTTCGCAGTATCATTCAACGCAAAAAGAGTAAACATTAAAAACCCTGCATGAGAAATACTGGAATAGGCAAGCATTCTTTTTACGCTTCTTTGGAAAACTGCAGTCACATTTCCTATCAATAATGTGGCTGCCGTAATTACAACTATAAGCATTTGCCACTGAGGTTGCATCGCGCCAAAGGAAGTCTGAAAAAGGCGGAAAAAAGCAACAAATGCAGCTACTTTCACAATGGTCATCATAAATGAAGTGACTACAGCCGGCGCTCCGTCATAAACATCAGGCGCCCAGAAATGAAAAGGAGCTGCTGAAACTTTAAATGACATTCCTACTAAAATCAAAACCAAACCTGCAGCAATCATCACGGGAAGGTTTCCTGAACCAAGATTGATTGAATCAATATAAAATGAACCAAGAGTATTGCCTCCATAAACCAAAGCAATTCCCATCAGGAGAATCCCTGTAGAAAAAGCACCCATTAAAAAATATTTCAGTGAAGCTTCATTGCCTTTTAAATTACTTTTATCGCTGCCAGAGAGGATATATAAAGGAATAGATAAAATTTCAATTCCTAAAAATAACAAAAGCAAGGTATTGAAAGAAGACAGAATAGATACTCCACATAAAACAAAAAACATCAAACTGAAATATTCAGAGACATGAAGGCCAATCTTCTCAAAATCTCTTCCATTTAAAAGAAAAAATAATAACGTACAAATAAAGGCGATGGTATTAAAATGCAATCCAAATGAATCAAACCGCAACATGCCTTTGGTATCTATATTAAAAAAAGGATGGCCAAAGAACTCAAGAATATTTGAAACCAAAACAATAACGATACCGGCGATTGCCCAATATTTTGCTGAGGTGCGTTTTTTGAAAAATACGCCTCCAAACATCATTACTACTCCCCAAAGTGCCGTTAAAATAATTGCGTTCATAATGTGATCCAAAGAGCCAAAAGGCTTTATTTTATATTGTTTAAAAAACTATTCCTAATTCTCAAATCCTAATTCCTAAATACTCAATCACCAATTATTTAAAAGGCATCCTGCCTAAAATATCGGATACAGTTGATTGTGTCAAATGAATAACCGGCTCCGGATATATGCCTAATAATAATATAGCAATTACCAGTACAAATAATACAATTCCTTGCCCTGCGGTCATTTTACCAGCCTTTTCTACTATCACGTTTGGTTTTCCAAAAAAAGTTTTCTGAACCATTGATAACATATAAAATGCTGAAACGACGATTCCTAAAGTGCCAAATACGGCAAACCAAATATTAAAATCAAATAAACCATTCAGCATAAGAAACTCACTTACAAATGAGTTCGAGAGAGGAAGAGCAATATTCGCAAATGCGATGATGACAAGAAAGATGGCCAATCCGGGCGATTTTGCAGCAAGTCCACTGAGCTCTGTAATTTTTCTTACACCGGTCTTTTTCTCAATAACATCGACTATAACCCACAGCGCCAGGATATTAATACCATGATTCAGCATTTCAAGCATTACTCCCTGCAGCCCGTATTCTTTTAGTGAAAATAACGCCGCCGCCATTAAACCAAGATGCGCAATAGATGACCACGCAACAAATCTTTTCAAATCATTTTGATAGAGTGCAATACAACTTGCATACAGCAAACCAATGATACAAAACACCATTATCAAATGATCATATTTGGCGACTGCAGCAGGAAAAATGGGAAGTAACCAACGAATCATTCCAAAAACACCCATCTTTACCATAATACCGCTCAACACCATTGTCGAGGGATAATTCGATTGTTCATATACGTCAGGTTGCCATGTGTGCAACGGGAAAATGGGAATTTTAACTGCAAATGCCAAAAAGAAAAGCCAGAATAACCAATCCTGCTCATGTGGCGATAAACTGGCACTATAAAAAGCATTTAAGGAAAAAGAATGAGCTGAATCAGGAGACACCGAGGCAGTATGAACGTAGACATAAATAATACCTACTAACATCAACAGGGATCCCAAAAATGTATATACGAAAAATTTAAAAGTAGCGAAAATCCTTTTTTCTCCACCCCAGCGGCTGCATAAAAAGTAAATGGGAATTAAAGCCAGTTCCCAAAAGAAATAAAATAATAATGCATCTGTGGCTACGAACACACCCATAATTCCTGCCTGTGTTAAAAGCATTAAAGCAAAGAACGCATTCGGATTTTTGTAATCAGTTTTATAAGTTGCTGCAAAAATCAACGGATAAGAAAATGCGGTCAAAAATGTAAGCAAAAAGCCCATTCCATCAAGACCAACGGAAAAACTGGAACCGATGTAAGGCATCCATACATAAGAAACGTTGTTGTAATAAAAAAATTCCGGATGGTGGGCAATATCTGAATAGCAAAGGCTAATAATGGAAACGGCCAATGTAGCGATGGAAGACAAAAGTGCAAACATTTTTACACTTTTGGAATTTTTTATAAAAATAACAATCAGCCCGGTGATAAACGGAATCCAAATCAATAACTCAGGAAAAGTAAAGTATGTGCCCAGCATTAATATTATTTTGTAAACAATTGAATAATAAATAA
>JBDTJV010000356.1:0-3878 GCA_039935675.1 Ginsengibacter sp.
ACTGCAAAAAAACATCTCCTTTTTCCATTACATGTCCGGACATATGGCCTACCTGCATTTGCCTGTATTGAAGGAGCTGCATGATAATGTGGCGAAGTTTATTGAAGATACTCATTGAAAAACCTAAACATTGATAGGGCGCATCAATCGAATTAACTTCGGAGGTAGATTTCAATTTCGCCGAAGCAACCTCTTCCATACGGCATTGCGAGGCACTTTAATCAAATTTCCATTTACAGTTAGTTTCAATTGCGCCAAAGCAACTTCATGATTAAGCACACCATTTCCTGATGAACAGATTGTTTCAGGGGCATTATCTTTTACCATAAAAAAAAGATTTTTTCACGGCTTCTCGCAATGAGCGAAAAAAAGTTGGTAACTAATTTCTTCCTCACATAATTTTGTACTTTGCAATTCCATTCTTCATCCCATCATTATTTTTATGCGAACAAATAAATTACTTTTATTAGCCTGCGGGTTGATGAGTTTATTCTTTATGAACTTTGGCAAGGCCAATGCACAATCCTACAAATCAGAAAACTTATTCTACCTCGTAGGATCGATGGATAGTTACCAGTCTTTTGTAAAACATGCTGACGAGATCTCAATCATCTGCCCGGATGTTTACCAGATAGATAGTGCGGGCGTGATCACCGGCGAAGTGGACCGGCGAATATTAGAACTTGCCGAAAAAAAAGGAATCAAGGTGATGCCACTCTTTGCTTCTTTCGATCAAAGAGGAATTCACAATTTACTCACCAGCGAAGCTGCAAGAAAAGAAGCGATCAGGTTGATGTTGTTTTATGCACGCCAGTTTCATTTCTATGGATGGCAGTTTGATATTGAGGGAATTTACTTTGCAGATAAAGATGCCTACACTTCTTTTTTTAAACAAACCGCCGACAGCCTTCACAAATATGGATTTGCCATTTCCAGCGCGGTAGTAAAGTCTGAACAGCCTGCGCCCGAAAGTTCCAATCCTGCCTATCAGCGTTTCTTGTATGAAAATTGGCGTGGTGCTTTTGATCTTCCGGCGATCGCTGCTGCAAGTGATTTTATCTCCATCATGACCTACGATCAGCATACCGCTTTTACACCGCCCGGTCCTGTTGCTGGCATGCCATGGATGAAAAGGATCGTCGCCTATTTATTGGATTCCGGTATCCCTGCGAATAAAATATCATTAGGTATTCCTGATTATTCTGACTACTGGTATCCAACCGATGGCTTTGGCGGACCGCGCACTACCCGTGACGAGATCAGCTATGCTTCTGCAAAAGATATGCTCGACAGATACCAGGTATCTACTCAATGGATGGAAGATCAGCAGGTATCCTATACTCATTGGGAGACCGGCGGAATATTTAACTGGCTTTTTATGGAAGACGCGAGGTCATTCTTGCCAAAATTCAAATTGGCGGCCGACAATCATTTGCGTGGCATATCCGTATGGGTGATAGGGTCTGAAGATCCGGAGATATGGAATGTGCTTAAAAAAGAAGCTGTTACCGTTAGGATTAAATAAACCATTGGAATTATAATGTCCAAGGTGTTGCTTTATCATTTTATTTTTCGGAACTCTTTACTTAAAATTCAGTGTTTGTTGTGTAATACAAAGTAAAAAAGGAGGAAATTCATTCGCCTACTGCGTGCAAAAATTTATAAGGAGTGATTTGGAATGCCATCTCATTATCACTACTTCATACACATTAAAAAATATTTGATTATTGTGATTATTTATTTTTTATAAAGCTGATTATTTTGGGAAGGAGAAAAAATGAAGGAAATTACCAAAGTAAGTGAATTGTATTTCTTGTTGAATTATTTAACCGAAGACTTTTAGGGCTTTGACATTTATCCCATGACGACTTGATAAACTTTTCATCAAAGGGGGCTTAAGATTTGATGAAGAGATTTCATCAGCTGATATTTTATTGAAGTAGATTAAGAAACGCGAAGTCACCGATCTGGATACCTTAGAAAGGGACAAATCATTAGCCAGCATTATTGATGACAATTAATTAAACAAAAAATATAATGATCTTCTGCCTTCAGATTCTGAGCGAAAATTTATTTCAATGTGTGTATATTTGGTGAAGGTTTTATTCCTAAAAAAACTTTCTGATATAAAAATGTATTTTACATAATAACTGGTTTTTCTCAAAAAAATTTCATGATATTAAAAAGTGTTCATTTTTGATGACTTATTCTTTTATCAGTTATTCGATTCCTTGAATTGGAAAGACTCATCAATTAAAATCTAAACGATATGACAGGTAAAAATAATTTTAAAGGTTTAATGGTACCTGCAATTATATCGACACTTTTTAGCATTTTAGGAAATATAGCCGTATTTACTATGACCTCCAAAACCGGAAGCTTAGAATATGATATATCTCCTATTTCTTATTTTAAACTAGATAGTATTCAATTGTCAATCTTAAACATTAAGATTTTAAATAGTGGTCAAAAAGAATGTGAAGACATTGATTTGAATGTTGACTTTGGCTCAAAAATAAGTGCAAATGATTTCTCCATTGCAAAAAGTCCTGAATCAATAATAACTAATCAGAAACTTGATTCAGCCACCGGTAAAATACTATATTCGATTCCTTATCTCAACCCCAATGAACAAGTAGTTTATTCTTTTTTATTTAATAAAATTCTTGACCAAAAAAATTTACATGTTGACTTGAGGGGCAAAGGTGTAAACGGAGTCAAAACAGAAGTAATAGATTCTTCTTTAGCTTCAATTTTTGTTGTGGGTACATTAGTAATCACTTTTATTGCAATTTATTTATTATTTATAATTGTTTTTCACCAGCAAAAGGTAATTAAGTCTTATCTAAAACTTGAAAAGGTCGGTAAACTGTAGAATTAAGATTTAAATAATAAATAGAAACAACATAGCATTGGACTTGTCTCCAATTATATAATTATATGCTATTCACTGGATCGGCATAGGTCGAACCTGAGACTTTATGATAGTAAAAGAAAAATTCGTCAAGGCATAAATTGGAGGTCACTAATTTAAAAATAAAAATACGAATCAGCTTTATTTCTTTGTTTGCTTCCATTCATGATTCACGTCTCGACCAGTGTCTCTTCCGTGGTCTGCGTCTTCACCGCAAATATTCAGTTTTGCACAGGTGTGCTCTGTCCCCGGCGGAAAGTCTTCGCAGAAAGAAATTGAAATGCAATCACACCATTTATTTAAACGAAATTATTTCTACTTTTGATCTCATTTCGACGATTGCTTTACTTTATTTTTCCACATAAAAATCAATTTATAATAATGGTTTCCTTAAAAAATATTGGCACTTTCAGATTGTTGAAATACCTGTTGATACTGGCATTTAGCGTTACTATTCTTTATTCCTGCCATCAAAAACCTTCAGGCGAATATTCCAAATGGGAAGTATACGGAGGAAACAAAGAGGCTAATCATTATTCTTCTTTATCTCAAATTGACACCAATAATGTTACTCAATTACAAGTAGCCTGGACTTATCATACAGGCGATGCCGACAGCATGACGCAGATACAGGTGAACAGCATTATTATTGATTCCACCTTATTTGGAGTTTCGCCAAAACTGAAACTCTTTGCCTTAAATGCATCAACAGGAAAACCAAAATGGGTATATGATCCCATGTCAGATCCGGATACAAAAAAGCAGGAAATTTTGGAATGAATGTTTGTCGCGGTGTTACTTACTATTCAGACAATGGTGATAGCCAGCGAATATTTTATTCCGCCAATTCACAACTCTATTGTATTGATGCCAAAACCGGTACACCGATAAAATCATTTGGACAAAATGGAAAAATTGATTTGCATAACGATCTCGGAAGAGATGTTTCCAACTTGTATGTCGC
>JBDTJV010000357.1:0-3079 GCA_039935675.1 Ginsengibacter sp.
TATTTTGCATGCCCGTTTACCTGGTGCCAGCCGTCTAAATTTTTCCCGTTGAAGAGATTAGTCCAGCCCTTACCTGGCGGATTTGCCGATAATTGCCGGGCACTTGAAACGGCGAAAAAAGCCAGAACTGTAATAAAGTATTTAAATTTCATTTGTAAATAATTATGTTTAAAAATAAAGTCTTTTATTAAATGTTGATAATCCAGTAAACAAACTTTTACTGCTGATTTTCATTTTATCAACCCAAATCCTACATTTTAAATCGACATCCGAGTCGGACTTTCTTGTGGTCGGTGAGGACACCGACCACGGTGAAAAAAATCAGTTTTTTTATTGTGATCTAATTAATTGAGATGGTGATAATATAATACCACGTTCTTTAAATAACTATTGGTTTCATATTCTTTGTCAACAATTGTATAATTAGCCACGCCAGGAAATAGGCACAACCACATATTATAAATAAGATATTGTAACCGGCTGTAATATTACCTAAGCTTTTATAATATGCCAGAAGAGACCCTACGAGTAGAGGGAAAACCGTTGATGCAATTGAACCGGAAAAACCTCCAATACCAACAACAGAACTAACCGCTTTTTTAGGTACAATATCTGATACAATGGTGAAAATATTAGCACTCCATGCCTGATGAGCAGCAGTAGCTATACTTATTATGGCTACTGCAACCCAAATGTTTGTAGCGAACCTGGCAAAAAAGATTGGTGTTACTGTAATAGCAACAATAAGTAAAGTTCTTTTCCTTGCTTTTAAAACCGGCCAGCCTTTCTTTATAAAATAAGATGATAAATACCCGCCGCCAATACTCCCAAAAGTAGTGGCAGCATAAACAACGGCTAACTGAAGACTCGGCTTTGTAAGGTCTAAATCAAAGGCGTCAGCAAAATAAGAAGGTAGCCAAAATAAGAAAAACCACCAAATCGGATCGGTTAGTACTTTACCAACAATGAATACCCAGGTTTGTCGCAGCGTAAGTAATTGGCTCCATTTTATTTTGACAGTTGTTTCTATTGGATCATTATCACTATGAATAAAATCAAATTCAGCTTTTTTAAGGCGTTTTTGTTTTGAAGGGATTTCATAAAAGATCCACCAGAAAATTAACCAGATAAAACCTAATGATCCTGTAATCCAGAAGGCTTCGCGCCAACCATACATCCCAAGGACCCAAGGAACTAAAAGCGGAGCAACTACCGCACCAATGCTAGTGCCGGAATTAAAAATGCCTGTAGCTAAAGCACGCTCTTTTTTGGGAAACCATTCTGCTACCGCTTTAACGGCGGCAGGAAAGTTTCCAGCTTCTGACAAGCCTAGTAACCCTCTTGCAATTCCAAAACCAATAGTGCTTTTAACGAGAGCATGTAACATAGAGGCAATACTCCAAACAAAAACAGAAATGCTGTAACCTATTTTAGTTCCAACTTTATCAATCAAACTCCCAAAAATAACATACCCTAAAGCATACATAGAAGCAAATGACATAACAATATATCCATAATCCAACTCTGACCAGTGGAACTCTGTTTCAAGGGTGGGTTTTAATAAACCTATAACCTGCCTGTCTATATAATTAATGGTTGTTGCAAAAAAAAGTAAACCACAAATTACCCAGCGATAATTTCCAATTTTATTTGTTTTCATATGGTATTTAAAGGCTTTTATTAAATTAATTTCTGAAGTAATTGTTATAAAGTGGTAATCAATACCTCAGCACCTTTTCGCTCTGCCGAAACATAACCTGCATAAATAGTAGCTATTACATCTGCTGCAAGGCTACTATTACTTTCAATATCATCACCATAAGCAGCAGATTTATAAAAGGCTTCCATCTCATGCTGATACCCGGCAAACCATCCTTCATCCGGTGATATAGATGACCAACCTTGTTTGGTTTCCGTTTTCTCCACTACATATATATCTTCAAAATGTTTTTGTGCCGGTGTATAAGCCTGCATCGCAGTATTTGGGTTGATATTACAAATAGCCCGGTGATTGGTAGTATTTACTTCGATCCAGTTATGCACCCCACCTAACACCAGTTCACTGGCAAACAGATCGGCAATAGTTCCATCTTCAAATACTACGTGTAGCTGGGCAAAATCTTCAGTGTCTTTATAGGTGGTACGTAAATATCCTTCATCATTAAAATTGGGTAGGCGGGTGATGGCATGAGTACGGGCAGAAATAGTTTTTGGCCTTATAGGATTTCCATTTCGGGCACGCCCTTCCACGTGTTTCAAATATATGGCTGCAGACAAAGGATGGCAACCTTTTCCTATCATGGAGCCACCACCTGAAAATTTCCATTGTCCATAAGTAAGAGAATGAGAACCAGAATGCGATTCCTCACCGTGCATCCATACTATCTGAGCACCTGTTTTTTGCAATAACTCTCTTTCTTTTTGAATGGCAGGTGCATATACCCAGTTTTCGGCATACATGATCCGGCCTTCACTTGCTTTTTCCGCTTCTAGCATGCGGCTGACACTCTGTATAGAATGCTCCAATCCTTTTTCTTTTGAAAAGGTATCTCCGTTAAACTCTACGCTACCATCACCAAAATAACCGGTAAACGGTTTTTCAACGATAACGTTTTTATTCTTTTTCAATGCAGAAACTACTATGTGTTCGTGGGTAACAGGTGGTGTACATACATGAATGACATCAACATTTTCTATTAAATCATTAAGACTGTTGAATGCCTGGATATTTCGCGGTTCTGTAAAACTTAAAAGATGCTGCCCGGAAGTTGAGTAAGCACCAACGACATCCACTTTTACACTAAAAATACGCTGAATAGCATCATAGTGAAACTTTGCTGCAAAACCTGAACCTGCTATTCCTGCCCGTAATACTTTTTTTTTCATAGATTATCTTTCATCTCAACCCCAATATTGGAGATCTATCCTGATAAATGTTTCTTTACTAAAAACGTAGTCATTAATTTGATAATTCCTTCATCGTAAAAGGCTCTGTGCGCCCATGGTATTTTTGGCGGATTGTTTTCACGTCATCATCCTTCACTTTGCTTGCTTTATTACTCCATGCGTTTCTGACATA
>JBDTJV010000358.1:0-2973 GCA_039935675.1 Ginsengibacter sp.
CAATCATCATCATTTACTGAAATGCTAAAGGCGATGTGGCAATCTCATCAATAAAACCCGGATGCGATCAGGTGCGTCATTGCGAATCGCCTTCCTCATTGGAAGTTGAAATATCTTTAGGACGTCATTGCGAATCGCCTTCTTCAATCATCATCATTTACCAAAATGCTCAAAGGCGATGTGGCAATCTCATCATTAGAACCAGAAACCCCCTCCATACGTCATTGCGAATCGCCTTCTTCAATCATTATAATTTACTGAAATGTTCAAGGCGATGTGGCAATCTCATCATTAGAAACAGGAACCCCTTCCATACGTCATTTGCGAATCGCCTTCCACAATCATCATCATTTACCTAAATGCTCAAAGGCGATGTGGCAATCTTTGCCGCCATGGTTCGTGTCTTCACGAACCACTTCCTCGCTTTTCCGCTATGGTTCGTGTCTCCATCGCCATGGAGGAGAACGGGGAGCAGGTATTGTATATCCGGATAAATAGTTGAAAGGAATTTGGGTTCGTTATAAAAGCTAACCTTCGGGATCGGGATTATCTTTCAAAAGCTCCAAAATTGTGCAATATTTTAACCAGCTTGTGGAGTATAATGTTAAAGAGTTAGCATAACAAAATACCATTCAGCAACTTATATTTTAACGCAATCTGGCAGACTTTTTTAGGTAGAGTTGTTGAGCTTATTAATTAAAATCGCTACAAAATGAAAAACTTTATGACATTCATTGGTGTGGTATTTTTGATTCTGTTTATTATCACCTATTTTATGTATCCAGCCGAAATCAAGGTGCATATTATCCTGGGAATAAGTATTCTTATCGCAGTTTTCGGATTTTTCAGAATGAAAAGCATTGGAAAAGTGTGAGCCGGGACATTGAACCAAATACCTCGTTTTTAAGCAAATTGTTCGACAACTTGCCCCTGGAAAAGTACCCGTTGTTTTGAATTACTGACGACGATTCTATGAAGTAGGATTTCTTCACGTGTCCAGCCAGTAAACGAACAAATAGGAAGCATAACGAAAATTATCCCGATAGTGAATATCTTGAAATCTAAGATCCTGGTTCAAACAAAGGTCTTTTCCCCAGGTCAAAAGAACGCGTTTATTTTTTCAATGGCCTTTACTTTGGCACGCTTTAGAAGTGTGCATCAAACGTTTTTACTGGGTAGCTATTTACACATAATTATCACTTTTTTTTCTTTTGTTTCACTTAAATCACTCTAATTCAATAACCTATCTTTCATTTTTAAGGAAGGCATGGCTTTTGGAAAAAATGAGCTAATGGAAAAAGAAAAAAAATCACTGAAAATTGTCCGCAAGGGAGAAAATGAGCGGCCGCACTGTGAAGAACCCATTGTGATTCCTCTAATAAAAGAATTTTTGAAGGTCGATAAAAAGATCGTTGAAACAGGAAAAATTCACATTAAAAAAAGGATTGTAAATGAAGAGAAAGATATTAATATTCCTCTCCAAAGCGAGTCCTACGATATTGAGAGAATTCCGGTAAAGAATAACCTGTTTGATGAGCCCCCGCAGGTAAGAAATGAAGGAAATAAAATGATCATACCGGTTGTAAAAGAGGTGTTGGAAATAAAAAAGAGGTATGAAGTGACAGAAGAAATTCACGTCACAAAAACCCTAACGGTTACACCTCACACTGAAAAAGTGACATTAAAAGAAGAAAAAGTATCGGTGGAACGTGAACCAGGAAAATAAATGGAAGATTATATTTTAAAATTTAAAAACTCAATTTTATGGCAGAATTAAATGTACAGCCGAAAAAAAGCTCGCCCATTTGGTGGATCATCCTTATAATAATAATTATTCTGATCGTCCTCTATTTTGTTTTCGGTAAAGGCTACTTTACCAACGGAAATATCCGCTCCGGGAAAGACAGCACCGGAATGATCCGGATAAATAATGCTCAAACCAATACGGTGGCCAGTTACCAGGGGCAAATGGTAAATCAACCTGCCCAGTATTCTTAAACCAATCAAAAACTTTTAATTAATAATAAAACCTGAAAATTATGAAATACACGGAAAATATGCCCGATCGTTTGCATGAGCTAAACGGTAGCAATTTTGAGATAGCCAAAGGCCAGGAAGACATTACCGGCTGGGATGTATTGGATACTCAAAGAAATAAGATCGGTAAAGTAGATGACCTTGTTTTCGACAAAGAATCAATGAAAGTGAGATACATCATTTTGCAAGTGCGAAAAGATAAAGACATTGGACTTGATGAAAAAAGGAAAGTGTTGATACCCATCGGAACGGCAGAGTTGGACAAAGACAACGACCATGTTATTTTGCCCAACATGACCGTTAGCCAGTTGAACACAATACCCGAATATAATAAGGATATGCTTGACCGGGAGATGGAAAAAAATACAGTTAATACAGTAACCGGCGGAACAGCAATGGCGGCAGGCAACGATTTTTATAATCACGAGGTGTTTAATGATAATAACTTATATAAAAACCGTTATCAAACCAGGCAACCCGACACCATTTATGAAGGAGATAAAACGGATGACAGGGACAGAACCCGCGACAGAGAAAGTATCATTCGCAATGAAAATAAGAACGTGGAAACAACCATTCCTGTGATAAAAGAAAACTTTGAAGTAGGTAAAAGGCAGGAAGAAACCGGCGGTATCAGAATTCACAAACGCTTTGTAGACGAACCGGTGGAACAAAAAGTAAATTTGAAAGAAGAACATGTAAAAGTGGACCGCAGGAATGTGGACAGGCCGGCTACGGACGCTGACCTTGCCAATTTAAAAGAGGAGGATATAGAGATAAGGGAACATTCAGAAGTGCCGGTGATAAAAAAAGAAGCACGGGTGGTAGAAGAAATAAGAATCAGTAAAGAAGTAACTGACCGTGATGAAACAGTAAAAGGTTCTGTGCGGAATACAGAAGTGCGTGTGGAAGAATTAGGACCGCACCCGGAAGGCC
>JBDTJV010000359.1:0-3631 GCA_039935675.1 Ginsengibacter sp.
AATCCTTAACCATTTTTACTCGTTTCCAAAAGAACTTTTTTCGGTAAGAAGATTTTAAAAATATTCAAATAGTCTTCTTAACTGCTACTTTGTTTTTTGATGATATCTACTTATAAAATCTGCTTAATTGCAAAAGAAGGAACCTGATCGATTTGAAAGAATAATTATAAATTACCCGTCCAATGCTGATTCTATAAGCCATACTATTTAATAAATATATTTAGACAGTAAAACAACAAATACCAACGTTTTTTATTTTAAAAGATAAAGGGATATATTACAATCTCCCGTTTTTATAAATATCCAATTAATAGGTTATTATTTTTGAATGGATTATTTTTGAAAGTCTCTTTACCGGCACAAAATATGTATTGAATAATCAATTGCTGGTATTTTACGCATTCACGAATATTGGATTATTCACATAAAATAAAAGATGGAATCTAAATCCCCTAATAATTTATTAAAACTAACTGTTGGAGCTTTGGGGGTTGTATTTGGAGATATTGGTACAAGCCCTCTTTATTCTTTAAGGGTCTGTTTTGCAGGCAAACATGGAATTGAGGTAAACAACGCCAATATTTTTGGCATTTTGTCCCTGGTCTTTTGGTCATTAATTCTTGTGGTAAGTGTAAAATACCTAATCATTGTTTTAAGGGCCGATAATGCAGGCGAGGGAGGCATTTTAGCGCTCATGTCCTTGGTATTGCCTAAGAAAAAAGGACGTGCTTATGTCGTAATACTCACGTTGGGCCTTTTTGGCGCGGCTTTGCTTTATGGTGATGGGATGATAACTCCGGCAATTTCTGTTTTGAGTGCGGTGGAAGGTTTACAGGTGGCTACCCCGTTATTTGAACCCTATATTTTATTGATCACCGTTGCTATCCTTTTCGTGTTATTCTTTTTTCAGAAAAAAGGCACCAGTAGTGTTGGAATGATCTTCGGCCCTATTTTATTGATATGGTTTCTGGTAATAGCCTTGCTTGGACTGAATGCCATTTTCAAACATGCAGCAGTTTTAAATGCGCTAAATCCCTGGTACGCTTTGAACTTTTTTCGCCAAAACGGATTGGAAAGCCTGGTAGTTTTGGGCGCAGTATTTTTGGCGGTTACAGGAGGAGAAGCATTGTATGCAGACTTAGGACATTTTGGTAAAAAGCCAATAAGACTGGCGTGGTTTTATCTCGTATTGCCGTGCCTGGTTTTAAATTATTTTGGCCAGGGAGCGCTACTCCTGGAAAATCACCAGGCCATTGCTAATCCGTTTTATTATTTAGCGCCTAAATGGGCTTTATATCCTCTGGTAGTCATAGCCGCAATGGCTACAGTTATTGCTTCGCAGGCAGTTATTTCCGGAGCATTCAGCCTTTCGTACCAGGCGATTCAAATGGGATTTATGGCCCGGTTTCGTGTGGTGCATACTTCGCCGAATGAAAAAGGGCAAATCTTTGTTCCACAATTAAACTGGATACTATTTATAGCCACGGTAGCGTTGGTAGGCTTTTTTAAGACATCAGACAACCTGGCTGGGGCATACGGTGTAGCCGTGAGCACTACAATGGTCATCACCACCTTGCTTGCTTTTTTAGTGATGCGAAATTTATGGCATTGGAACCCGATCGCGTATGTTTCAGTGATTGCCTTTTTCCTCGTGATCGACCTTTCCTTCTTTGCAGCTAACATTATAAAAATTCCAGAGGGTGGTTGGGTGCCACTTGCTGTCGCGGGAACTATTTATTTTTTAATGACCACCTGGCATAAAGGAAAAAGGATGATGAATATCCAGATCAATAAAACAACTGATTCACTTCAAAAATTTTTAGGTTATTACCAGGCGATGACAACGGTTGTAAGCGGCACAGCTGTGTATCTTACGAGAAATCCTTATGGAACACCTCCGGCCTTATTTTTAAATTTTAAACATAATAAAGTGATCCATGAGCAGGTTATCATTTTATCGGTTCAATTTGTACAGGTGCCGCGTGTAGACCTGGTTGAAACCTATAAGGTAACGGTGTTGGATAATCACATCACTTTAGTAATTCTTAATTACGGTTATATGGACACAACTGATATTCCGGAAGCATTATATATTTTAAAAGAAAAAGGATTAAAAATTGATCTTGAAAATACCACTTATTTTTTAGGAAGAGAATCAGTAGAGGTCACTAAATACACCGGTATGAGTCCCTTGCGTGAAAATCTTTTTGATTACCTCGGCCGTAATTCTGCCAGGTTGAGTAATTATTTCAATTTACCCTCAGAGAAAGTATTTGAAATAGGAGCAAGAATTAAGCTTTAACAGCGTTTATGACCGAACTTATTTTCTCATTTTTGCATAAAAACTTTTGAGTATTCTCTTTTAGTTTTGATTTTCACCAGATCCCAAAATCGGTTGGGTTCTCTTTTTAAAACCACATTGAATTGTATGGAGAAATGATTGCGAAGCATGATTTGTTTTTGAATCGCCGCTAATTCTGATGTAAATTTTCCCTGCTAACTTCCGCCCAGGAATTACAACCTGAAAGTCCGAGAGTAAGATCAGTATCGGCTAATAAGTTAGCAACTATCTCTTTCACACCTTGTTCACCAGCAAGCGCTAAACCATACACATACGGTCGTCCAAGGAGCACTGCTTTTGCTCCGAGGGCCATTGCTTTAAACACATCGGCGCCTCTGCGAATACCACTGTCAAATAGTAAAGTGGTTTGTTCTCCTACCGCATTGGCTATTGCCTCGAGCGTATCTAAAGCGCCAATAGCGCCATCCAATTGTCGTCCTCCGTGGTTGGAAACTATAATGCCATCGACTCCCTTTCGGATTGCTTTTCTTGCATCTTCGGGATGCTGAATACCTTTTACAATTATAGGAAGTTTTGTACAATTTCTGATCATGGAAAGATCTTCCCATGTCGATGAAGGATTAGAAAAACAATTTGCAAAATGCAACATCGTCTTCATTTTATCTTTAGCAGGATCGCCAATCTCCGCGAGGAAAACCGGGTCAGAAAAATAATTTGCCAAACCTTCATTGTACAAAAACGGCAGGTACGCATTTTTGATATCACGCTCTCTCCATGCGAATAACCGGGTATCGAGCGTGACTACAATAGCGGAATATCCTGCCTTTTCTGCACGGCTTATTATACTCCGCGTAAAATCATTATTGCGTCCCCAGTACAATTGAAACCAGTGCGGATGTTCACCATGTATTGACGCAATTTCTTCAATGGTTTTGGAAGAAACGGTACTGACTATTTGGGGAACATGCAAAGTCTTGGCCGCCCGCGCAACCGCGAGTTCAGCTTCAGGATGAACAATAGATAATACACCAACGGGCGCCAACAGAACCGGTGAAGGCAAATGCCTCCCGAATAATTCGATAGCGGTACTTCTCGTCGAAACGTCACCCATCATCCTCGGAACGATTTGCCAGTGGTTAAAAGCTTCTTTATTATTAAGAGTTGTTATCTCTGAACCGGCGCTCCCTGCTACATATCCGAATGCTTCCGGCGTCATTATCTCACTTGCCCTTTGCTCAAGCTCTTCAAAGGATACAGGTAATTGTGGTTTTACATTTTGTGTTCCTGCAAAATATATCTGCAGCTGGTATTGCATTCCACCTGACAATG
>JBDTJV010000360.1:0-13306 GCA_039935675.1 Ginsengibacter sp.
AATTCTCCGGGATTGGTGACATGGAAAATGCCATCAACATTTTTCCATCTTTCCAAACGATGTTTTTTTGTCTGGGTTTCGGTAAAAACTTTTCGGATCACATTATTTTTTATTACAGGCTTATTGATGATCTCTGCAATTCCATTACAGAGAATTTCTGATTGATTGAATCCGCGCATTTTTTCCTTTCTTTCAAATAAAGGCAAAGGAATAATGACATCAATATCAAAACGGTTGCTGTTGAGTAAACTTTTTCCCATTAGGTTCCCAAAATATTTTCCGGCTTTTTTGTTACCACGGTATTTTAATTCGTAAACCATGTTTTGAACAATGGAGTCTTTTGAAAAATAGAATTCACTCATTGCCGAGGTTAACGCAATTCTTCCCCAAAATCTTTTCTCCAATGGATTATTTGCGTGCATCGCAAAATTAGTATGAGGCAAATCATTGATACATTCCAAACAAAGAAAATTTTCATTTTGAATTACATCACTTCCGCATCCGATACAATTGTGCGGATAAAATAAATGAAAAAGAGGCGATGATGTGATAGGCTGAATTTTCAAAATTATTTTGAAGATATAAAATATTATTGCAAAATAATTTTTCCTTTACACCTAATATTAAAAAGTTGAAATGCTGGGTTTGTCCTTAAAATAAGTATCGGTACAATTCTTCCACTTTCCCCAATGGCACCACTTCGATATTGAATTTATTTTTCTCTAAACCTTTCGTGTTGTATTTACTTACAATGATTTTTTCAAAACCTAATTTTTGCGCTTCAGCAATTCTTTGTTCTATACGATTCACCGCTCTGATTTCTCCGCTTAATCCTACTTCTCCGGAAAAACAAATTTGCATCGGCAATGGAGCATCTTCATAAGAAGAAAGTAATGCGCTCAACACGGCGAGGTCAATCGAAGGATCTTCTACTTTTAGTCCGCCGGCGATATTGATAAAAACATCTTTTACTCCAAAATGAAAACCACCGCGCTTTTCCAAAACCGCCAGCAATAATTGCAATCTTCTCAGGTCAAAACCCGTGTTGGTTCTTTGCGGCGTTCCATAAACACTTTGTGTAACCAATGCCTGCACTTCTATGAGCAGAGGCCGAATGCCTTCCATCGTCGCTGCAATGGCTACGCCACTTAGCTGTTCTTCTTTTTGAGTGATCAGAATTTCTGAAGGATTTTTTACTTCCTTCATTCCTTCGCTGCTCATTTCATAAATTCCTAATTCTGATGTAGAACCAAAACGATTTTTCAAAGTCCTTAAAATGCGATAAGCATAATGACGATCGCCTTCAAATTGCAAAACCGTATCCACCATGTGTTCCAAAATTTTTGGTCCCGCGATGCTTCCGTCTTTGGTAATGTGGCCTATCAAAAAAACCGGCGTATTACTTTCTTTGGCAAACCGCTGAAGTTCTGCCGCGCTTTCTCTTATCTGCGAAACACTTCCTGGCGCTGATTCGATGTAAGGAGATTGAAGAGTCTGGATAGAATCCACAATCACTAATTGTGGTTGTAGTTTTTTTATTTCTTTAAAAATAGTTTGCGTGTTCGTTTCGGTAAGTAGAAAAAAATTGTCATTATCAATTTGTAATCTGTCGGCGCGCATTTTAATTTGCTGTTCACTTTCTTCACCGCTGATATATAAGGTGCGGATATTTTTTAGCTGCAATGTTGCCTGCAAAAAAAGTGTAGACTTTCCAATGCCTGGTTCACCCGCGATCAATACAATGCTTCCTAAAACAATGCCGCCACCAAGCACGCGATTTAGTTCTGCATCTTCAGTGACAATTCTTTTTTCTTCACCACTCGTTACATTCTGTAATGAAATTGTTTTTACTCCACCGCTCAGCCCGGAAAATTCTTTCCACTCATTTTCCGGCTTCTCATTTCCTTTTACAATCACTTCCTCCACAAAAGTATTCCACTCATTACATGAAGGACATTTGCCAACCCACTTCGCACTTTCCTGTCCGCAATTACTGCAAAAAAAAGCGGTCTTCGTTTTACTCATTTAAAAATTTTATTGAATGCAATGAAATTAAACAATCATTATCAAGAGAAGAAAAAATGAAATTGAAAATTGAAAAGGAAAATTCAAAAATGGAAAATCAAAATCACTGATAAAAGTTTGTTTACTGTAAAAGTAAAAGAGCTGGTGTTGAAACCAGCTCTTTGTACTTACTAACCCATTAAATTCTATTGCTAAATTACAAATTGAATAGAGATAAACAAATTAATTTTCGGAGATGTGAATAAATTCCACATCCTTTCACATATAGAACCTTAATCAACTACTAATTCATTTTATCGTGATAATCAATACATTATGTCAAAAATTGGCCTTATTTAAAAAATCAAAAAAAAATATTTTTAAAACAATTTGGTTTATATTATAAACTACTTTACGTTTGTATAAATTTTAAAGGATGTTAAAGTTTCTTCTCTTTCCGATTCTCTTCGTTGTTTCTTCTACAATGGCTCAAACAAAAATCAGTGGCAGAATCCTTGACGCCAAAAAAAAGCCAGTGGAGGGAGTGAGTGTAAGTATTGCCGATTCTTATGACGGAGCGACCACAGATTCAACAGGGAATTATTCATTTGCAGCTTCGGAAAAAGGAGAACATATTTTAAAAGCAACAGCAACAGGATACAAACCATTTGAAGAAAAAATAAGTTTAGGATCAGCGCCTGTAATTCTGAATATCGAATTGAAGGAATCTATTACAGAATTAAAAGCTGTAGTGATCAGCGCCGGAACTTTTGAAGCCAGCGATGCTAAAAGAGCAACTGCTTTAAGCCCGCTTGATATCGTAACTACTGCCAGTGCCAACGGCGATATTACTGCTGCTATCAAAACTTTGCCGGGCACTCAGCAGGTAGGAGAGAGCGAAGGATTATTTGTAAGAGGCGGCACTGCAGATGAAACAAAGTATTATATCGACGGTACTTTGGTCAACAATTTTTATTACAGCACAGAACCAGGGCAAGCTACGCGCGGAAGATTTAATCCGTTTTTATTCAAAGGAACTATTTTTAGTTCCGGAGGCTATTCTGCTTTATATGGCCAGGCACTTTCCTCAGTTCTTTTATTAGAGTCTATTGACATGCCGGAAAAAACTTCTGCCAGCTTCGGTCTTTCTTATCTTGGTGGAAACGTAGGTATTCAAACTCTCTCAAAAAATAAAAAATTCTCCTGGGGATTTACGTATTCATACACCAATCTTTCATTAATTTATAACCTGATCAAACAAAAGTTTGATTACTATAAGGTGCCGGTTGTCAATGAAGCCGATGCCAATTTCAGAATCAAGACTTCAGCAAATGGAATTATAAAATACTATGGATATTTGAGTACTACCAATGTAGGATTCAGAAGCCAGGATGTGGATTCATTAAACATGAAAGATGCATTCGGATTGAAAAATGTGAATATGTACCACAACCTGTCGTGGAGACAATATCTTGGAAACGGCTGGAAATTAAATGTCGGAGGATCTTATAGTACCAACAAGGATAATATTAATAGTGAATTTCAAAACGCTGACAATCAAAAACAGGAAATTACCAATGATCCAATTTATGCTTATAAAAATTTTGGACTGGTGAACAAAGGAAATTACTCCAATGGAAAAGTGGTGTTTGAAAAAAAGCTGGCTTCCTTAAGTGCGATTCGTTTTGGAGCAGAAGATAATTACAGTGATGAAAAATCAACATATAATGAATATGACGGTCAAACTTATTTGCAAAATGTGACTGAAAGTATTTTTGCCGGTTTTGGAGAAGCTGATATTTATGTGACTAATAATATTGCCGCAAGAGTTGGTGTTCGTGCAGAGCATTCTAAATTATTAGATAAATGGGATGTAGCTCCACGGCTTTCCTTTGCTTATAAGTTTGCGGATAAAAGCCAGGTATCTTTGGCCTACGGTATGTTTTACCAGGATCCGGATAGAAAATATTTGCCTTCGTTAAATGCACTTCATTTCCAGGAAGCAACGCATTATATTCTTCAGTATGAAAAAATTACAAGCAGCCGCACTTTCCGCACCGAATTATTTTATAAAAAATATACCGATCTTATTAAAACATCACAAACGTACAATGAAACTTTTACTGCAATCAATAACGATGGATTTGGCGATGCAAAGGGAATAGAATTTTTCTGGCGGGATAAAAAAACAATCAGGAATTTTGATTATTGGATATCTTATTCTTACCTGGATACCAAAAGGGATTTCCTGAATTATCCCTTTGCCATCGAGCCTTCATTTGTTGCTAAGCATACAGCAAGTCTCGTTATGAAAAAATTTGTAACGCCCATGAAAACACAATTCAATGCATCTTATACTTTTGCTTCCGGACGCCCTTATTATGATATTGTTTATAATTATGATCAAAGTAAATACCAGATCATTGAAAATGGACGCACAAAATCCTACAATAACCTGAGTTTGAGTGTCAATTATCTTCCTTCTATCGGTAAAACAAATGCAAAAGCATTTTCTGTATTTGTATTTTCTGTTACCAATGTATTAGGATTTAATAATGTGTACAATTATAATTTTTCGGTAAACGGGCAAAACAAGGTTGCTGTAAGTCCGCCGTCTAAAAGATTTATTTATCTCGGTTATTTTGTAAGCTTAGGAATAGACAGATCGGAGGATGAAATTAATAACCACTTGTAATGCGGAAGGCTAAGTTCAGAAAGCTAAAGACGGAAGGGGGATTGAGTGGGAGAGTTCAAATGAGAAGAAACAAAGTAATTACTCATCTTTAAAATTAAAAATTATGGAACAAGAAATGAAAGATCCGGAATTGTGGAGAGTAGCTCAGAGAAGAGCCGGATTCAAATATCACGTGCTCATTTACTTTATTATGAATTTATTTTTTTGGACACTTTGGTACATCAGCTTAAAAGATAATCCAAATCCACCTACGGTCATTAATGAAATTCCATGGCCTGTATGGCCTATGGTCGGCTGGGGAATCGGAGTTTTCTTTAATTATCTCGGCGCCTATAAGAGTCATAATTCATTGGCAGAAAAAGAGTATCAAAAACTTAAAAACAAACAATAATTTTCTAAAAATAAAAAACAAACAAGATGAAAAAATCAATGTTATTCGCAATTTTTATTTGTGCAACAGGATTCACTTTTGCGCAAAGCGCCAAATATGAAAGCGCCATGAAAGCCAATATTTCCCAGTTGGACTCTGTGATGCAAAAAAACAATTTTGATGAGTTAGCCAACACTTTTATCAGGATCGGCGATGCAGAAAAAACCCAATGGCTTCCTTACTATTATGCAGCGTATACTTATGCCCTTGCCGGTCTGCGTGAGGAAGACAATTCGAAAAAAGACGGCCTTGCAGACAAAGCAACGGACCAAATAAAAAAAGCAGAGTCCATTTTAGGAAAGGAGAATTCTGAAACAGATGTCATTAAAAGTATGATCGCTTCTGTGCACATGACGGTTGATCCTCAAACCAGGTACATGACTTATATGTCACCGATCAATGAAAATATTGAAAAGGCAAAAACACTTGATCCTACAAATCCGCGCCCTTATATTTTAGAAGCAGAAAATAAATTTTATACCCCGGCAGCTTATGGTGGAGGAAAAGACGTAGCTAAACCAATACTGGATAAAGCCAATCAAATGATGCAGGATTTTAAACCGGAAACTGATCTTTCTCCAAACTGGGGCAAAACAACTTTGGAATATTTTTTATCTCAATACAAATAGATCATGGAAAATCATGAAGTAAAATTGTCGGAAAGTGAAAGCCTTTTATTGATTTCTTCCATGATCAATAAAGCCAAAAACCATTATAGCGAAAATGGTCTTTTATACCTTCTTTGGGGCTGGTTGATTTTAACATGCTGCCTTATCCAGTTTATTTCAATTCACTTTTTTAATTATTACAAAGTGTATTATGCCTGGTATTCCACCTGGATCCTGGTGATCTATCAAATATATTATTTCAGTAAAAAACGTGATTATCGAAATGTGAGAATGTATACAGGAGAAATAATTGGTTATGTTTGGATTGTATTTCTGATTACCTATGCCATTCTTGTTTACATTCTTATATTTGAAAGTGCTTACTCGTGTATATCTCCGGTTATAATGGCGATTTTTGGAATGCCGACTTTTTTGTCCGGAATTATTTTAAAGTTCAAGCCATTAAAAGTAGGAGGCATTTGTTGTTGGATTTTGGCCTTTTTATCTCCTTTCACACATCCTGACTACCAATATCTACTGATGGCTTGCGCGGTCGCTTTGGCGTGGATTGTTCCGGGGCATCTTCTACGAAAAAAATTTAAAAAAGGAAATTGATATGGAAGAAAAAGAATTATCAGAGAAAGAAAGCCTGGCTTTGATCTCAAGCATGATCAGCAAAGCTAAAAATCATTATTATGAAAGTGGATTTGGTCCATTACTTTGGGGTTTTACTAATGTAATTTGTTTTACGTTAGCTTATATGGATGCAACATTATCCTGGTTTAAAATGCCATTTGATCCTTTTTATTTAATGGCTCTCACTTTCATGTTGCAGTTCTATTTTGGTCGGGAAGAAAAAAAATTTAAAAATGCGGTAACTTATGAAGAGGAAGCCCATAAATATGTGTGGATGGCTTTTACGATCAGTCTTTTTATATTGATCATAGTAAATATTATTATTCATATAGGATACTTCATGTTTCCTTTGTTTTTATTATTATTTGCGATTCCCACTTTTATTTCAGGGTGTATTAGTAAATTTAAGCCATTCATTTTTGGCGGCATTGCCTGCTGGATACTATGTATCATCTCCTTTCTCCATCACAGCTATTTTTCTTACCTCCTTGTAGCATTGGGCGCCGCTCTCGCATGGATTATTCCCGGATTCATTTTAAGAAAAAGATTTTATAAGAATATAGCAATTCAACATAATGGAATTTAAAGATCTTGATCCCATATTACATTCACAATTACGCCTGGCGGTCATGTCACTTTTGATAAGCGTAAAAGAAGCAGAGTTTACCTTTTTAAAAGACAAGACAAATTCCACAGCAGGAAACCTGAGCGTTCAAATTAACAAACTTAAAGAAGCCGGATATATAATTGTTACCAAGCAGTTTAATAAAAATTACCCCCAAACTATATGTAAAATCACCGAAAAAGGAATACTTGCCTTTGAAAACTATGTGAAGGCTTTGCAGACCTACATGACTTTATGAAAGTAAGAATTGGGTGTATTTCTTGGTTTACTATATTATATGATAATATATAATCATGCAAATATTTTTCAAGAAAATGCGTCTTAATCATTAAAAAAAATCGTTGGACATAATATTACGATAAAATAAATATAAATAAAATTGCAATAAAGTAAAAATATCTTATAGATTTGAGTAAAATTTATTAGATATGAAAAAACTTAATGTATCAAATGCGGCTCCTTTCATTATGTTATTAGTCGTTGCGATCATTGCAATGTTTATTCCTTCTTTGCCTAGTTTTAAGGATTTAGGAAAATACAATTCAGCAGATATCAGTTGGATACTTGTAGCCACAGCATTGGTTTTTTTAATGACTCCCGGCCTGGCTTTCTTTTATGGAGGCATGGTTCATCGAAAAAATGTTCTTTCTACCATGATCAAGAGTTTTGTGGCAGCAGGCATTGTCAGCGTGTTATGGATTACCGTAGGATATAGTTTGGCATTTGGTGATTCGATTGGAGGTTTCATTGGTAATCCGATGACTCATCTTTTTTTTAAAGGAGTAGGCTCAGGAGCTCCCTGGAGCCTCGCACCCAGCATTCCATTATTATTATTTGCTCTTTTTCAATTAATGTTCGCCATTATTACCCCAAGCCTGGTAGTGGGAGCGGTGGCAGAGAGAACCCGTTTTTCTTCGTACATTCTGTTTATCGTTATGTTTAGTCTTTTGGTATATGCACCTATTGCACATTGGACATGGAACCCAAAAGGGTTTTTATTCAAAATGGGAGTTTTGGATTTCGCTGGTGGTACTGTAGTTCATATTTCTGCAGGTTGTGCTGCCCTGGCTGGTGCCATTGTTTTAAAGAGAAGAAAAGTACATCGTGAACACAAAGAAATTCCCCCGGCCAATATTCCTTACGTCCTGATCGGCACGGGATTACTATGGTTTGGCTGGTTTGGATTTAATGCTGGTTCTGCTTTGGCTGCCAATTCTCTCGCTGTTTCTGCATTTGCAACTACCAATACTGCAGCTGCAGCCGCTGGTTTATCATGGATGTTTTTTGATATTTTAAAAGGGAAAAAACCATCTGTACTTGGTTTTTGTATTGGTGCAGTTGTCGGTTTGGTAGCGATTACTCCCGCCGCTGGTTATGTAGCAATTCCTCAGAGCATTTTCATTGGCACGGTTGCCGCTATTATATCTAATGTGGCTGTTTATTACAGATCAAAATCCAGACTGGATGATACTTTGGATGTTTTCCCATGCCATGGCATTGGCGGTATGGTAGGCATGATCATGACTGGGATATTTGCTACCAAAGCAATAAATGCTGGTGGCAATAATGGATTATTCTATGGTAACCCTGAATTCTTTTTTACACAGTTGAAAGGTTTGGGTATTGTGATTGCTTATAGTTTTTCTGTTTCCTATGGTATTTTTAAATTCATTAATTGGGTGATGCCAATGAGAGTAAGCGAAGCAGATGAAGAGCTTGGTTTGGATGCTTCACAGCATGACGAGAAATATTTCCAGGGAACACTATTGGTCACCAAACAAGATTCCTTTGTAGAAGAAGAAATTGATGTTCAGTTTTCTAAAATCAACCAGGAGTATTTACAACCGAAGAATTTAGTAAACGACCTCGATACTTTTAATGAGGATGAGATAGAAGAAGAAACTCCTGATCACCGTAATCAACAATTTCTAAAAAAGAGGTCACATAAAAAGCACAATGGTTCCTTCATATAAACAAGAAAAGGGAACAGCTGAAAAGTTAACTTCTGAGAAAAGTTAACAAGCCAATCCCCTTTCCATTTTTAATCTTTAATACTAATGCAATGTTAAGAAAAATTTTGACATCATGTGTCATTGTAGGTACAATTAATTCTGCCTATGCACAAACAGATTCTGTCACTCATGCTTCGCCTGTACCAACTATTACAGGATCTGTCGACACCTATTTCAGGTACAATTTTGAAAATCCAAAAACAGGCGCTACTAACAATTTTACAAGTTTTACCAATTCCCAAAATTCTTTTCAACTGGGAATGGCCAGTATTCGGGCCGACCATTCTTTCGGGAAGGCCAGCGCAACAATAGACCTTGGGTTTGGCCCAAGAGCAGAAGAGTTTTCTTATGGCGATGCTGCCCATCCTACTCTTTTTGCTGTCAAGCAAGCTTACTTAAGTTATGCCATTACTGATAAGTTCAAATTAACCATGGGAAAATGGGCAACCCATATCGGGTATGAAGTGACTGACGCTTACCTGAATCGCAATTATAGTATGGACTATATGTTTTCTTACGGTCCGTTTTCCCATACCGGTTTGAAAGCGGATATTGGTCTTGGCGCCAAAAGCGCATTTATGGTTGGGATAGCCAATACCACTGATGTTGTGGCAGAAGTGGGTTCCAGGAGATATGCGATAGCGCAGTTCAGTACCGGAACATCGGATGATAAATTAAAAGCCTATTTAAATTACCAGGGTTCTTACGGCGGTGCTTTTAATACCAGTCAATTGGATTTGGTCTTAACGGGAACCGTCACGAGCAAATTCAGTATTGGCTACAACGGAACTATTCAAACAAAAAAAGTTGAAGGAAGTTCCAGCGCCAGTTGGTGGGGATCCGCCCTATACTTAAACCTGGATCCTACGAGTACATTTGGCATCACACTCCGTGGGGAATATTTTGATAATGAAAAGGCAGTTGTTTCAGCGCCACCGACTAATATTTTTGATCTGACGCTATCACCTAATTTCAAAATCGGCAATCTGACCATTATTCCGGAACTCAGGTTAGACGATGCAAAAGATGCCGTTTTCCAAAAGAATGATGGCACTGCCACACAAACAACATTCACCGCTTTACTGGCAGCCACCTATCATTTTTGATTTGAACCAAACAATATTTACCAATCTAAAATATTTAAACAATGGGATTATTAAAATTCTTAAATAGTGATCGATTTTCAAAAAGAAAATTTTTCAAAATAGCTGTTCCGGTTCTTTTCATATTATTACTATTTATAGCAATTCCTTCTATTGCACAAGATGCAACTGGGGCGCATACCGGAACCATAAATGATGTAACGGCCGCAGTCGCCGGCAAACCAACCGTTTCAGAAATTGGTGCAGAAACAGGTCATAATAAAATTGCCATCAATATTGTATGGACATTAATTGCAGGATTTTTGGTCATGTTTATGCAGGCTGGCTTTGCATTGGTAGAAACAGGATTTACCCAAAAGAAAAATGTGGCGCATACTATGGGAATGAATTTCATGGTGTATGCAGTAGGTATGATTGGATTCTGGATTTGTGGTTTCGCCTTTATGTTTGGCGGTGGCCTAAATGTCGCCAGTCTTGGCGGAGCGCAAGGTGTGATACCACATGAATATATTATTCACCTTTTTGGAAAAGATTTTGGGATTGTCGGTTCCGTTGGCTTTTTCCTGAATAGTAAAGTTTACGATGTTGGGGTGTTTACATTATTCCTTTTCCAAATGGTTTTTATGGATACTACTGCTACTATCCCAACGGGATCTATGGCAGAAAGATGGTCTTTTAAATCATTCCTGATCTTCGGGTTCTTCATTTCTATGTTTGTTTACCCCATTTTTGGAAACTGGGTTTGGGGAGGAGGTTGGCTGTCACAATTAGGAGTAAATTTTGGTTTAGGCCATGGAGATGTTGATTTTGCAGGTTCTTCGGTTGTACATATGGTGGGAGGAATGGCCGCTTTGGCGGGGGCTATTGTGATTGGTCCGAGGATAGGAAAATATGGTAAAAATGGTGAAGTCAATACTATTCCTGGCCATAATATTCCAATGGCGATCCTTGGAACTTTTATTCTTGCTTTTGGCTGGTTTGGATTTAATCCGGGATCTACTTTAGCAGGTACAGATATGCGAATTGGAGTTGTGGCAACTAATACCATGCTTGCTAGCGCTGCAGGTGCTCTATCAGCATTGTTTTTTATGTATGCAAAGGGACAAAAGCCCGATCCAGGAATGCTTTGCAATGGTTTGTTGGCTGGTCTTGTTGCCATTACCGCCCCCTGTGCTTTTGTGAATTCGCTTTCCGCTGTTATTATCGGTGCCATTTCAGGAATACTGGTAATAGTCGCTTATAATTTTGTGGATCGCAAATTAAAAATTGATGATCCTGTTGGTGCATTTGCAGTTCATGGTGTCAATGGTGCATGGGGTTGCCTCGCTTTAGGGCTTTTTGCTGATGGTTCCTACGGAGAAGGCTGGAATGGAGTTCCCGGAACGGTTAAAGGTTTATTTTATGGCGACGGCAAACAATTTTTAGCTGAATTGATTGGTGTTTGCACCTGTGCTATATTCGTTTTTGTGGTAATGTTTCTTTTCTTTAAAATATCAAACCGTATTACTCCAATAAGAGTAAAAGCGCAGGATGAATTAGCCGGCCTTGATATTCCGGAGATGGGTGTTCATGGTTATGTTGACTAATTGGGCTTTGCAGTCCATGCTGCTATAAGCAGTGTGGACTGATTTTTTTTTAAAATTTAAATGATGAAAGTTGAATAGTCTACTGAAGAAAGCAATCAGTCCTATAAAATTCTTTATTTCCGATAGCAGGTCAACCGGGATACTTTTATTATTATGCACGGTAATTTCTTTATTATTATCAAATTCTTCTGTTGGCGATTCGTATCGGTCTTTTTGGAATACAGATATTCACTATGGGCTATCTATTTCTCTTCCTCATTCAACATTAAAATGGATTAATGATTTTTTGATGGCGATCTTTTTTTTATTCGCAGGAATGGAAATAAAAAGGGAGTTAACTATAGGAGAACTTGCGGGATTTAAAAAAGCCATTCTTCCTTTTGGAGCGGCTTTGGGCGGAATGATTGTTCCAGCATTAATTTTTATTTCTTTCAATGGTAAAACAGGCTTTGGACATGGATGGGGCATTCCCACTGCGACAGATATTGCTTTTTCGCTGGGTATTGCTTCCCTGCTTGGGAAACGCGTACCTGCAAGTTTAAAAATTTTCCTGATGGCGTTGGCCATTATCGACGACCTGGGCGCTATTGTCGTGATTGCGCTTTTTTATGGAAGTTCGATTAACTGGGTAATTTTATTATTTGCCTTAATTGTTTATTTACTGTTGTGGCTTTGCAATTTTCTTAAAATAAAACCAGGGATTATTCAAGTTATACTTTCACTATCATTATGGTATCTCCTGTTCAATTCAGGGATCGAAGCAAGCATTAGCGGAGTTTTGGTTGCATTCGCTATCCCTGTAAACTGTTTACCTAAAATGGAAAAGGCGCTTCATAAAATAGTAAATTTTTTTATACTGCCTCTTTTTGTCCTTGCCAATACTGCAGTTTTGATTCCAGGGGAAATAACGACTGCTTTTCAGAGCCCGATTTTTGTCGGAATTGTCTTTGGGTTGGTAATTGGAAAACCTATTGGCATATTTTTATTTTGTAAATTAATGATCAGGCTAAAGATCGCCAGTTTGCCACTTAATACTAATTTGAAACAACTAATAGGCGTGGGTTCTCTTGCCGGTATTGGATTTACAATGTCTATATTTACAACCAACCTTGCATTTGCAGCAGAAGAATATCGCGATATTGCCAAGATTTCGATCCTGGCGGGCCTTGTATTTTCTATTTGTATCAGTACCGGCTATTTTTTAATACTTGATAAGCATTTTTCAATTAAGCCGGTTATAAAAAAGCCATCCAGGAAGGTTTATTCACAGGTGGCTTTTGGATTAAATTAAAATGAATGAAGTGAAATATTTTCAAATTATTTTAACCGGTTTTTCATTGATCTTTACAATAACATATCTTAAACCAGCAATAAAACGTCTTGATTGATAGTAAACCAACCTTTATCGGTTATTCCTGTTTTCATTTTTAAATAATTATGGCTACCACTATCCTTATAATTGTGTCCATATTACTTGCTTGTATTTTTTTAGCATGGCGCGATGATAAAATTACAACCCTTGAAAAACGGGTTGAATTTTTAGAACAGAAACAAAATAAAAAACTGGTGAGCAGGTTGCTTTTTGTGGAACTTAAATCTGTAAACAG
>JBDTJV010000361.1:0-9614 GCA_039935675.1 Ginsengibacter sp.
ATTAATACATGGGAAGGCGCTTTCCAGGGCTTTGGAGGAATTGCGTGGTTTTATTTGTTTAATGAAAAACTAATGACCTATGGCGTACATACCAATGAAGCATCTTTCTGGAACAGTAGTAATAATAACGGTTTGCATATTTTTATGAATGCGCCTGGTAAAGAAGTTGCCATGAAATATTCCCGAACAAAAGATGACAAATTGGATTACAGCATCGCCGTATCACAAAAAGAAATGCTGCCGCGATATGATTCGGGTACGCATCGCAGAAGGTTTATCAGGAAGTTGACGGATGTATGGGCGCCTTTCAGGATAATGGCTGGCACTTCTAAACAGACCATTAGTTTCTCAGCTTTCAATTATGCAGAAAAATATGGTCGCGGCGAATTTAAAGGAGTAAATGGAAAACAGGTAACGTCAGTTTTAAATACTATCGCACGCATGGGTGTGATTGATGCCAAACACTTTGGAGGAAATAGCTGGCACACGCCGTATGGTCCCATCTGCCTGCATGAACAATACATTGCCCAACTTGGCCTCGGCATCAATGATGAACATTATCTAAATGGTTATAAACAATGCCTCGATTTTTATCGTGACAATGCTATTAAACCTGATGGAAGAGTTTGGCCAAGATGGGCTTACTCGAATGAAGATGCTATGCCCGGGCAATTTACCGATAAAGGATTTTATGAAGCACAATGGGGATACTTATTGGATTCCAACCCTGATTTTGTGAGCAATGTGTCAGACTTGTATAATCAAACGGGCGATATTGCCTGGGTTAAAAACCTACAGCAAGCGTGCGAAAAAGCCTTGAATTATTTATTGAAAAGAGATTTTAATGGAAATCATTTGGTGGAAATGATGAATGATAGCCATCTGCAAAAAAGAAGCAGCGACTGGATTGATATCATTTGGGCATCCTATGAAAATGCATTTGTAAATGCAAAGTTATACCATGCTTTACGGCTATGGTCTGACACTGAAAATCAATTGGGTAACAAAGCAAAAGCCATGTATTATTCTAATTTTGCGGATCAGCTAAAAATGAGTTTTAATAAAAGTGTGCACCATGGCGGCTTTTGGGATGAGGAAAAAGGATATTATGATTATTGGCGCGATAAGGATCAATCTATTCATGGCGATAATTTGGTAACTCCTGTAAATTTTATGGCCATTGCTTATGGCATTTGTGATGATACTACCCGTCGTAATTCTATCCTAGAAAAGGTGGAAGCCGAAATGCAAAAAGAGCATTTATTTTTCTGGCCCATCAGTATGTTTCCTTATAAAACAGATGAAGGCAAAGAATACCAGTTCCCTTTTCCTTATTATGAAAATGGCGATATCTTTTTATCATGGGGAAGTGTTGCTATGCAGGCTTATGCTTCCTGGAAACCCGGGGTGGCTTTGCATTACATCAAAAACATCCTGAAGCAGGATAGTATTGATGGACTTGCTTTTCAGCGCTATTCACGTAAAGACCAGAGCGGACAAGGGGATGATATTCTTTCCGGAAATAGCCTTGCTATAGTTGGATTATACCAATCTGTTTATGGTTTCAATCCTTTATATAACCGGTTCTATTTGGATCCTCATATTACCAGCGCAATATCGGGCTCCCGACTTTTTTATAATTACCGCGGCGAAAGATTGACTATCGGCCTTGATACGAATCGTTATTCTGTGTCAAATAAGAAATTCACGATTAGTTCAAAAACTGATTTTGGTTATTTTAGTGTAGGCGATACCGTTATGTATTTTTGTAAAGACAATCCTGCTTACTCTGTAAAGGCGATAGCGAATAATAGCAGCCATCTTAATTTAAATATCATTGACTGTAACGCCAAAGAAATCGTTTGGGAACAAAATTCTCCTGATAAATCTTTTATTGTAAAATATGAGGTTAACAATCTTTTACCGGATCGTTCATATTTAATTTATGGTGATGGTGTTTTACTGAAGAAAAGAAATAAAAGTGATAATAAAGGGAATTTGGTTTTTAATCAAAATATAAAATCAAGTAAATTAAAGATTGTTTTACAGAATTAAGAGGTTTGCCAAATTTTTTTTGAGGGATAGGTAATAAATCCAACAATCTTTTTCCGTTGCAATTAAACCGAATAAAGGATAGTAAAACAATAAATTCTTTATACTAACATTTAGGATAAAAATAAAGGAAGTTGAAAAACTCTTTCCTGGAGAAATGGCCTAAGAAGGATATTTCTGCGATCCATTATTTTCTTCCATATTTATTAGAGCATTGTTTGCTTTGCATAGCTAAACAGGGTGCAGCAATTATAATTCACATCCTTGAAACTGCCTTTAAATCCGTTACCTTGGGGGGCTAGTTTGACTGTTCAAAAAGAGAATCTTATTTAATATTATTTTGCTCTGTTTCACCCTGATCTTAGCTAATGCGGACTTGACATAGGACGAATATTTTGGAATGATATTGATTTATTTTCTCGGATGTAAAGGTTATTCATTTAAAACAAAAAATACTGTATAAAACAAACGAACATCTTTAATTTTCAAATAAAAGCGGACCGGTAATTTACGGGAGAAGTATTTTCAAACTTTTTAAAGAAAACAGTAAAGTAGTTAGGATCGCTAAAGCCCATTCGGTTTGAAATTTCTTTAATTGATAAATTGGTGGAATGAAGCAAATATTTAATCTCGAGAAGAAGCATGTTTTGAATCGACTCTTTAGCAGTTAAGCCTGTATTTTTTTTAATGATTGAATTCAAATAATTGGGATGAACGTTTAATTTCTTTGCGTAAAAACTGACTGACCGCTGATTTGTAAGATTTACTTCAATTAGATCAATAAATCTTTTGATGAGATCTATTGACGGTAGATTATCGTCAAAGTTTTGTTCTTGGGCAAACCATCGTTCACTGAAAATAAGTAACTCAACAATTTTTACGGCAATCAATTCATTCTTATCCTTATGGTTGCTCTTTTTTTCTTCGAGGATCGTTTCAAACATTGCAGCGATTTTTTTTGATTGTTCGTCGCTAAGATTAATATAGGGACGTATAGACGAATTGATTATTTTTTTATCTTCAATATATTTGTGCGGAAAATTATTTTGCAAAAAGAAATTCATATTAAACAACAGGATATAGCCTTCCGTTTCTTTTTCCCAATTTTTACTGGAAGTGATAATGCGCGAAGGAAAAGCAACCAAAGTATTTTTAGGAGCTTTAAAATTATAAATACCGGTTATAAAATCTCCTGATCCCCTGGTTACTAATACAACACGAAAATAGGACCACCTGTTTGGAGGGATAATAAGCCCTGTAATTTTGAACGCTTCTTCAAGTCGCTGAATTTCAAAATTAAAGGGGATATTAAATTTATTATCAAGTTCAACAATTTCCTTTGTTGAATTTCTTTGAATTGCTTTTTTAAATTCGCTGAATAATAAATTATCGTTGATCATGCAGCATTTCGGGGTTTATTCGTTTTGAATGTTGTGGACAGTTTCAACTGAATAAGCATCAGTTGCCGTTCAATTGGCCTAAGATTTATTTGTGCCATTAATCATGAATTAAAATTAAATCAATTCTTTCTTACGAGGCTATCAAATATTAAAAATAAACTAAAACAATAATTTCTGGAGCTATCAGAAGTTGGGATTTTTATTTAAATGAAGAACTATGTATCTAAAGTAAATCTTCATCCGTTTACGTAAATAAACGTAACAGTCAGAAGATCAATGCCAGCATTGAGAGGCCATTGGCCGCGAAGTTCCAAAAGCGGCAATGGTGAAGTGGACTTTTATGAAAACCAAAAATTTTTTTGAACCTTGCTTTCGAAATAACAAGATATTCTAAAAATTGTCAATTACTATTTCCCTTCTTATTTAGAAATCAATCCGCGGTTTTTCAGCATTGGCTGGATATCCGGATTATGACCACGAAAATCACGGAACATCTTTCCGAGGTCTTCTGTATTTCCCCGGGAAAGTATCATATCCCTGAAACGCTGCCCATTGGCGCGGGTGAGCCCACCATTTTCCTGGAACCAACTGAATGCATCATCCGCAAGCATTTGAGTCCATGAATAAGCATAATAGCCAGCAGCATAACCATTGGCCCAAATGTGAAGGAAATAGCTGGAACGATAACGAGGAGGCACCTGTGGGAGATATAATTTTGTTTTGCGAAGTGCTGCGATTTCAAACGAATCTACGTTCTGTAAAGAATCGCTTGCTGAAAGTGTGTGCCATTGCATATCCAGGGCAGACGCTTCCAGTAATTCGGTAAGATTATAGCCAATATCAAACGAAGAAGCTTTTTTAATTTTGTCTACCAATTCCTGCGGCATAGGAGCGCCGGTTTGGTAGTTCACTGCATAGTTTTTGAGAATCTTAGGATCAAGCGCCCAATGTTCATTGAACTGGGAAGGAAATTCGACAAAATCCCGGGCAACATTGGTTCCGGAAAGGCTTGGGTATTCCTGCGAAGCAAAAAAGCCATGCAAAGCATGCCCGAATTCATGGAACATAGTAATCACATCATCAAAACTGATTAGAGCGGGTTGGCCAGGAGCAGGTTTAGTGAAGTTGGCAACATTATAAATAACTGGTTTGGTTCCTAACAATTTCGATTGGTCTACCATGTTGCTCATCCAGGCACCCCCGGATTTATTGTCCCTCTTAAAATAGTCGCAATAAAATAAACCAATAGGGCTTCCGTCCTTATCGGTAACTTCAAATACTCGGACATCCGGTTGATAAACCGGCAGGTCTTTGCGTTCTTTAAAAGTAAGACCATACAATTGGTTGGCGGCGAAAAACACGCCGTCTATAAGCACTTTATTTAATTCAAAATAGGGCCTTATTTCGTTTTCGTCGAGGTTGAATTTTGCCTTACGTACCTGGTCGGAGTAGAAATCCCAATCCCAGGGTTGAAGTGTAAAACCACCATGCTGCTTGTCAATAAGGGATTGGATATCGGCTGCTTCTGATTTGGCTTTAGCTGTTGCAGGGGGAATTAATTTAGCGAGAAAATTATTCACAGCTTCTGGAGTTTTCGCCATCTGATCCTGCAACGTCCATTCTGCGTAATTTTTAAAACCCAAAAGTTTTGCCTTCTGTGCGCGTATCTGAGCTAACCGTGCAATCGTTTTTCGGGTATCATTGGAGTCATTCTTCTCTGCACGGGTCCAGGAAGCTTCAAAAAGTTTTTGTCGCGTAGCGCGATTAGAAAGAGATGCCAGGGCCGGTTGCTGTGTGGTATTCTGTAAAGAAATCAGCCATTTTCCATCCAGTTTATTTTGTTGAGCAGCCTGCGCAGCAGCATCCTTCTTTCCTGATGAAAGGCCTTGCAGTTCTGAACTATCGGCTATTACAAGTGCTCCCGCTTTGGTAGCCGCAAGGAGCTTTGTCGTGAATTGAGCACTTAAAGAGGCGCTTTCTTCATTTAATTTTTTGAGTGTGTCTTTATCTGCGTCGGAAAGTTTGGCTCCTGCTAAAAGAAATTTCTGGTAATAATATTCTGTCAATCTTTTTGATTCGGGATCTAGGCTAAGTATTTCCCGCTCGTTATAAATCGTTTCTACCTTTTTGAATAAGTTTGAATTCAAATAGATGGCATCGTCATTTGCTGCCAGCTTAGGCGCTTCTTCCTGCTGTACTTTCTGTAATTCGGGATCAGTGTTTGCGCCAGCTAGCACATAAAAGGCATGAGTGGCTCTTGTCAACACTTGCCCACTTTTTTCCAATGCCACAAGCGTGTTATCAAATGTAGGTGAATCAAGATTGTTGGCTATTTTTTGGATCTCAGCTAATTTTTGTTTCATACCTTCTTCTATGGCAGGCTGAAAATCAGCATCCGTTATTTTATCGAAGGGAATAGCCTGGAATGACAAATTACTTGGCTGAAGCAGGGGATTGGTAGTTGATACTTCTTTTTGTGTCTTCATATTTTCATTATTATTGTCACAGGAAGTCGCCATGAAAAATAAAGCAACGAAAGAAAGAATTGATAGTCTGGTCATTGGATTATATTTTGTTTTTGAAAATTACAATAAATCACGCAACTGACGCGGGAAAAGAAATTCGAAAGGGTCTGATTTTGTTTGGATGCGATGATCCTTTTATTAACTTGCTTGAATTTGATTATATAAATAATATCACTCCATCGGAGTTTTTATTCTCATTATGCTTTAAGTGCTGTAATAATTTTACCTTCTGGATTTTACTATAAATTCTGATGATGTTCTATCATCATTTCAGGCTTCCAGACCTGAGGAAGGAATTGCCGGAAAGGATAAATTGACTGTAACGACTTAATGAAACAGAGTCACTTGCGGAGAGGTAATATATTTCATTCTCCAATGATCTTCTGTAATCGATTTAGATTTTCCTACTTGAAGGGACAATCTCAAAACCATGGAATTTAGCCTAAGTAGCAGTATTGGTTGTTTTTTACCCAAATCATCCTTGTTATATATATTGTATTGTATTGTATAAGAAATTAATTCCCGCTGTTGAACGGGGTAGAATAAAAGTTATTTTAGATTAGGCAAATTATCCTGAGAAAATGAAGGAAAGTGATATGCTGAACCATTTTTTCTTAGTCCCAGAGGGATTTTTCCTGGGTAGAAAAGGCATTATAAATAATCACAAAACTTCCCCTTTGTAACGTCTTGTGCCGTTTTTATTGCATTGATCTAGTCAAAAAATTTAAAAACAGCACAAGAAAAAGATATGCTCTAATAGAATATATTCCTGGAAAAACTTGTAAACCAATACCTGATTCAAACTTATTTAATTGGATTAATCGCCATGTTTTCCAATTGCTCTTCGGTAATTTCTTCTAATTGGCGTTTCCTTGTTTCCACACCAAAAAATGTGATGGCGATCGCAGCAACTATCAGCGGTACTGCACCAATTAAGGAAGTGACTGCGATGGATGGTGGTGCTATCGCAAAAACGACAAGTGCTATTACCAATACGCCACCAAATTTGCTAAATCCCGCTATCACGCCACTTCCGCGCGAGCGAATACTTGTTGGATAAATCTCAGCCGCATAAGCAGACAAAACAGAAATTAAGGAGCTAATACCCCATATGGGAATGATCAATAAAACGTAGAGCAACATCGGATGTTCAATAATTGAATTTCCTGCGAAAATAAAACCCAGCATGGATGCTGCTGTGATCAGTGTTAATAATACAATCGTCCTTTTACTACTCCAGAAACCATACATCCACGCAATCACGAAATTAAGAGGGAATCCAATCAGGGCAGCATTTCTCAGAATCCCAAATGAATCAGCCTGGTTATATCCAAGATGCTGTAGGTTTGAAGGTATCCAAAGTTCAAACCCGAATTCCACAAAGCCGGCACCAATTGCCAGGATGCTTACCGTAGCAGTTATTCCCAAAAAAGGTGGCTTGAACAATTGTTTAAATTGATTTTTTATTTTCTCTTCGACCTCGACCGGTATAATTTTTTGTTTAACAGCAACGGCACCAAATCTTTTCATAACATCTTGCGCCTCCCTGAAACGGCCACGATTGATCAGGTAACGCGGCGATTCAGGAATCCATCTATTTAATAATATTAGGATGAAACCGGTTGGAAATCCAATTAGCCATAAAATTCTCCACGTATAATGAGGAACGAGCCATGAAGCCAGAGCGCTCGATATGATATAGGCACCTGCAATGTCGCCACCGATAAGTACCATCATCCATCCTCTGTGCCTTGCCGGTATACTTTCCGCCATCAACGTAAACATGATGGGTAACATTCCTCCAACTCCCCAACCCATCACAAAACACATAACGCAATTCATCCAGAATTCAGGCATTGAACCACATGCGCTGGTGGCAATAAATGTAACGCCTGCCATTAAAATAGAAGATTTTCTGCCGATCTTATCGCCCAACCATCCCCAGATAAAAGACCCTATTACAGTACCGGTTATTCCACAAAAAGGAAGTAATGCTACAGGAATCCTTGCATTGGGAAACAATGGAGACTTTAAGACATATTCCCGTGCCACTCCCGGTACCACGAACGACAGTATGGTTGGTTTCATTACATCTAAAGTAATGGCGATTGCCATTACAATCAATAGTCCGATATGCGTTCGGTTAATGGGTGCATCATCTAAAGCTTTTACTTTTATATCGAAATCATTTTCTTCCCTGGCAACAGCAGTTGGAATAAGACTGTATAGCGTAACAAGAAGACCTAATACCACCAATGTCATTCCTACATTCATTGACGTGCCCATCGGCATTCCAACCAAACGATAGCCCATGTCTTTTGCACTAATGTACATAGGAAGTTGAAGGGCAACTCCTATTGCTACTGCAAAAAAACCAATCCAAAAAGCACCTTTACTTCTGAAAATAATTTTGCCGTTTGAACCTAACTCTTTAAGATATTTTTTGTCCATTTTTGATTTTTTTTTGCAATAGCTATATTAATGATGTCGTACTTACCTGGTGCGATCAATTTTTTTTTCTATAACAAGATATTTAAAATGTAAAAATAGTTGAATAATGAGCAAATTATTTTCCGGTAAATTTTGCCGGAACATTTTTACTTGTGCATATAAGTTTTTTCAATCCGGGCAAGTGTTTTGAATGGGAGATGGTTGCATTTACAACAGGAAAAATTATTGTCTCACAAACTATTTTTTGGAAAACCCCTCATACCGGGATAAAAAAATATTACAATTTGATGAAATAATTTTCATTTATATATTTTTTTTTGATTAAAAAATACATAATCTTTGATTTGGAATCTAATTTTAATTCATAAAATAGATTTAACCGTTAACGTATTCATTGCATTGAAAAAGAGAGTTTTGGTTAAAATATCAGCTTCAGTAATTTACCAGTTTAATTCGTGGATTATCTTAAACATTGTCCAAAAGAAAATATACTGTTGGGATTGTAAAACTATAGATAATCAAAAGCGGCTCTCATTTACATTAAAGACATTAGATACCACTACACGATTAACTCTATCAAAAAAAATTGCATTATGAAAAGTTTAAGAAAGTTATCTCTCCTGCTTTCATTTCTCCTATTATGCTTTTTTGTCCGAGCCCAACAGCAAAATGTTTCCGGAAAGGTTACAGATTCTGAAGGAAAAGGAATTCCCGGAATAAGCGTTGTTGTAAAGGGTAGCCGAACAGGCGCCTCCACCACCAATGAGGGAACTTTTTCTCTGAGTGCTCCTTCAAATGGCACATTAGTAGTAACTGGCGTTGGATATGCACAAAAGGAAATTGCGGTAGATGGCAAAAGTGTTATTGACATAACACTGGCAAGAAGCCAAAACGAGTTGAACGCAGTTGTTGTTACAGCTTTGGGTATTTCAAAAGATGAAAGAAAACTCGGCTATTCAGTATCTACTGTGAGCGGTAATACTCTGGACAAAGCCAGGGAAACCAATGTTGCGCTTTCTTTGGCAGGACAGGTTGCTGGTTTGGATGTTCACGGTACCAGTGGTGGTCCGGGAGGTTCTGCACGTATTTTATTAAGAGGCCTGCCAAGTATGAACAGTGCAGGTTCACCATTATTTGTTATTAATGGCGTACCAATGGATAATTCAAATCGTGGTTCAGCCAGCGA
>JBDTJV010000362.1:0-3333 GCA_039935675.1 Ginsengibacter sp.
AAAATTCCCTGGCGAGCTGCTCCATCTCCAAAAAAACAAAGAACTACATTTTCAGTACCCTTATATTTTTCAGCAAAAGCAAGCCCGGCACCGGTTCCGATTTGTGCACCAACTATGCCATGTCCACCAAAGAAATGGTGATCCACACCGAAAAAGTGCATGCTTCCACCTTTTCCTTTACTGCATCCAGTTGCTTTTCCGTATAATTCGGCCATACATTCTTTTGGAGGTATACCTTTTGCGATAGCCAGTGCGTGGTCCCGATAAGCAGTAATAAATATATCATCAGGTTGGGATGCAGTCATACAACCGGCAGCAATTGCTTCCTGTCCGATATACAAATGACAAAATCCACGGATCTTTTGCATTCCATACATTTGACCCGCTTTTTCTTCGAATCGACGAAGAAGTAGCATCAGTTCGTACCAGTATAAATAAGTTTCTTTAGAAAACTTTGTAGCCAAGATTTTTAAATTTTAGGTCGCAAAGATAATGGAAAACAAAATAAATTCTATAGGGAAAAAAGAATAAAAATGCTTTATGTGAAGGATTAAGCTATTGTTAACCGTAATTTAAATCATCCTTATTCCACCTATAGTAAACAAATAAATTTCTTGTTTTTCTACTTTCCTTTCTTTTTGGAAGTTTTTTAAGATTGAAAGAATTAAAAAAAAAACACTTTGGAGGCGCACCAAATTTGAAGTTCTTTTTGATTTTTATATTTATGTTAAACGAATAAATAACCACAATTTCTATTTTCAAATAGGTTTCTTGGAGAATATTAAAATCAAAAACCGGTGCGAGCACCGGTTTTTATTACCATTAAATTTATATAAACAGATAAAATTATTTGCTTTCCGCTATTTGTTTCTCACCAATCACTTTTTCTAAAGCCTTCACGGTTTCATCTACATATATATCGCTACCAATTGTTTTAAGGAATAATTTCTCCCTTGACATCTTCGTAGTATCACCAGCAATATCTAAAGAATCTGGAGCCAAAGATTGCATATTCAGCGCAACCGGTAGTTTGGAATAATCATCCAGTTTTTTAGCCGCTTCCTGTACTTCTTTTTGCATTTGCTTGTATTTCACAATATTTAAAGGAGTTGGCTCATTACGATACTTATCCAACAAAGCTACCTGGTTTTGAATTCCCTTAAAATCAACATTCTTTTGTATTTCAGTATTAATACTTTGAACCACAGGAGCATAGCTGTATCCCGGGTTCCATACTGTATAGTCTGCCTTTGGAATCTGATCCCATTTCAATGCATCCGGGTTGTCTTTTTCCCTTAATTTGGCAGTTTCCATCCGGTCAGGTATTATGATATCCGGAACTACTCCTTTTAATTGGGTAGCGCCACCATTGATCCGGTAAAATTTCCTAAAGGTTAATTTTACATCTCCCAGGCCTTCAGATGGCTGGTTGAGAAATGGATTTTCTGATTGAGGATCGAGCGATACATTTCTTTGAACCGTTCCTTTTCCGTAAGTAGAAGAACTTCCTATAATAATACCTCTGTGATAATCCTGTATAGCGGCGGCAAAAATCTCTGAAGCCGATGCACTCAATTCGTCAACCATAACTGCCAATGGTCCTGAATACAATACTTCTTTATTTTTATCAGATAACACACTAGGCGCTCCATCGCGGCCTTTCACCTGCACTACCGGTCCTCCCTTTATAAATAACCCAACCATATCTACAACGTCTGATAAAGAACCACCACCATTTGAGCGAAGGTCAATTACAATTCCTTCTACGTTGGCAGCTTTTAATTTTTCAACCTCTTTAGCTACGTCAGTTGCAGAACGCCTGCCTGTTGGATCATCAAAATTGGCATAAAATTCAGGTAAATAAATATAACCGATCTTATGTCCATTATTATTGATAACTGCACTTCTTGCAAACGTATCGTCCAATGAAATTTTGTCACGGGCAATGGGCACAACTTTTACGCTTCCGTCGGCTTTTTTCAAAGTCAGTTTTACAATGGATCCTCTTGTTTCACCACGGATCAATTTTACAGCATCTTCCACAGAATATCCGGTGACATCTACCGGCGCTGCATCGCCCTGGCCTACTTTAATAATTTCATCACCTGGAGTTATCTCTCCTGATTTCCACGCGGGCATCCCTGTTATAAGGTTTCCTATCAGGATCTTGCCATCTTTTGGAACAAGCTGAGCTCCGATGCCATAAAATGTACCGCTGAGCATTTCATCAAAACTTCTTTTATCTACCGGCGCAAAATAAGTAGTATGAGGATCCATGCTACTTGTAATGTCATTTACAAAAGTGCTGAAAAGCTCATCACTCGAATTGTGATTTTTTAGTGTTTGAAAATACCGGTCCATTTGCTTTGAAACGATATCTATTGCTTCACGTTGCAGCGTAGAATCCGCTTTGTGGGCATAATCTTTTGATTTACCGGAATCTCTTTGTTCCTGGAGATCAACATATCTTACCAATACAAGATATTTCAACCTTTTTCTGCCGTATTCATCTCTTTCTTCAAGAGAGGACGGATAAGTTCTTTTATCACCATCTGTTTGTAAGGATTCTTCCTTGTTGAAATCAAATGGTTTTTTTAAGATCTCTTTATAGGCGGCAGCTACTTCGTCCAGTCTTTTTAAATAAACACTGGTAACAGCATAAAAAGATTGCAAAGGAGCACCATGAATTTCATCATCTATGCTATTTTGATATTTTTTAAAACCATCTATATCTTTCTGTATAAAAATATATTTGTCAGGATCCAAGTCATCTTCAAATTTCTTAAGTACTTCCTGTGAAAATTTGTCATCTATTTTTTTCGGATTATAATGACCTTCTTCCAATACAATTCCTACATTTTGAAGAATTTTTTCATATTTAGTTTTAGGACCATTTGAATTATCACTCTTTCCCATTACTCCAAATCCTATAAAAAGGCCGGCTAAAATCAGGATACAAAGTATTGGGATAAATTTTTTGCTCATAATAAAACTGATTATTGGGTTCATAAGTAAAAGTAAAAGAAATTACATTGCTACTTTAAAATTGAAATATTGAATTAACAAAGGTTTTTGCAAAAGTATAAATGGTTTAAAAAATGCCTTTATTTCTTCATAAAAAGTAAAAACCCCACTCTAAAGTGGGATTTAAATTGGGTGGATGATGGGGCTCGAACCCACGACCCTCAGAATCACAATCTGATGCTCTAACCAACTGAGCTACAACCACCGTTTTTACAGGACAGCAAAATTAATTAAAAAAATCAGGAAAAAACAAAATCCGTTTTTCTTCCTCTCATCATATTATCAAATTAAATACATGATTGTTTGTAC
>JBDTJV010000363.1:0-3074 GCA_039935675.1 Ginsengibacter sp.
ATTCCAGGCAACTGAGATATAAAAAATAAAATAAAATATTTTCAGATGAAAATAAAAGTAAAGCTATCATTAGGTATTGGGCTTCTGTTTGCCATGATCGCACTTCTGATTGTGTTGAGTATTGTGTTTATCAACAGGCTTGCCTCCGATACTGAGAATATATTAACTGACAATTATAATAGTATAGATTATGGCCGGCAGATGATTATTTCATTAAACCAGGACATAATGAACAAGGAAGGCCACAAAGATTTTTTAGCAATTCTTACAAAACAACAATCTAACATTACCGAAATAGGAGAGGGAGATATTACGGAAAAACTGGTAGCAGATTTTGACAGTCTATATCAATCACCGTCAGACTCAGCTTTACACCACGAAGTCCAAAAAGATATTACCGATATGATGTTTTTGAACATGAAGGCCATTCAACGAAAAAGCAAAGTGGCAAAAAACACGGCAGATTCATCCATTTTGTGGGTTTCAATTGCGGGCACTCTTTGTTTCCTACTGGCATCAATCATATTGTTCAATTTACCGGGAAGCGTAGGAAATCCTATCCGGGAACTAACAACGAGCATCAAAGAAATAGCCAACCAAAATTATTCTAAAAGAGTGCATTTTGAAAAACATAATGAATTTGGTGAATTGGCTGATTCTTTTAATACAATGGCCGAAAAATTAGAAGAATATAAAGCAGGAAACCTGGAAAAATTGATGATGGAAAAGAAAAGAATTGACACGCTGGTCAATAATATGCACGATCCTGTAATTGGTTTGGATGAAAGCAACCGGGTTTTGTTTATGAATAATATTGCCCTAAAGATATCAGGGTTAGATGCAGAAAATGTAATCGGCAAAAAGGTTAAGGATATCGCCATGCATAATGATTTAATCAGGACATTGGTTCAGGATATATTTAATAAAGAAAATCAACCTGAACAAACAAAATCTGCACCTATAAAAATTTATGCAAACAATAAAGAAAGCTATTTTGAAAAAGATATTATTCCTATAAAAATTATTCCTACCGGGGAAAAAGCTGAAAAGCAAATTGGTAACGTAATTCTTTTGCAAAATATAACTCCATACAAAGAGCTTGATTTTGCCAAGACAAATTTTATTGCCACTGTTTCACACGAATTAAAAACGCCGATCTCATCCATACAAATGAGCCTGCAATTATTGGAAAATAAAAAAATAGGCGATCTGAATTCAGAACAGGAAAGCTTATTGGAAAACATAAAAGAAGATGCCGGCAGATTACTTAAAATTACCGGTGAATTGCTCAATATGACGCAGGTGGAAATAGGAAGCATCCATGTAAATGTAATGCCTGCAGATGCTAAAGAAATTGTTGAATACGCAGTGAATTCCAATAAAGCGGTGGCAGAACAAAAAAAAATAAAATTGGATATAAAAATCCCTGGTGATTTACCACAACTACTTGCGGATAAGGAAAAAACTTCCTGGGTGCTTACGAATTTTATTTCTAATGCGATTCGGTATTCTTATGACAACTCTGTAATTTATATTGAGGTTATGAATGTAAATAAAAAAATAGGAGACCTGAATGCAGAACAGGAAAGCTTATTGGAAAACATAAAAGAAGATGCCGGCAGGCTACTTAAAATTACCGGTGAATTGCTCAATATGACGCAGGTAGAAATAGGAAGCATTCATGTAAATGTAATGCCTGCCGACGCGAAAGAAATTGTTGAATACGCAGTGAATTCCAATAAAGCAGTGGCGGAACAAAAACAAATAAGATTGGATATAAAAATCCCTGGTGATTTACCACAACTACTGGCTGATAAGGAAAAAACTTCCTGGGTGCTTACGAATTTTATTTCAACCGTTTCACATGAATTAAAAACGCCGATCTCATCCATACAAATGAGCCTGCAATTATTGGAAAATAAAAAAATAGGAGACCTGAATGCAGAACAGGAAAGCTTATTGGAAAACATAAAAGAAGATGCCGGCAGGCTACTTAAAATTACCGGTGAATTACTCAATATGACGCAGGTAGAAATAGGAAGCATTCATGTAAATGTAATGCCTGCCGATGCAAAAGAAATTGTTGAATATGCGGTGAATTCCAATAAAGCGGTGGCAGAACAAAAACAAATAAAATTGGATATAAAAATCCCTGGTGATTTACCACAACTACTTGCTGATAAGGAAAAAACTTCCTGGGTGCTTACGAATTTTATTTCTAATGCCATTCGTTATTCTTATGACAACTCTGTAATTTATATCGAGGTTATGAATGTAAATAAAAAAATAAATTTCTCTGTAACCGATTCCGGTCAGGGCATTTCCCCGCAGTATATTGATAAAATTTTTGACAGGTATTTCCGTATTCCGGGTACCAAAAAAGAAGGGACAGGACTGGGACTAAGCATCAGCAAAGAATTTATTGAAGCACAAGGAGGAGCCATTTCTGTAAAAAGTGACTTTGGCGCCGGAAGTACTTTTACCTTTTCCCTTAGTTCGATATAAAATACAATTTACTTTAAACTGCGTTTTTCAAATCCATGATTTTGCCAGAATGAAAATCGTGTTTATTTGTTTGTTTACTGTTCAGAAATTGATTTTTTTAATAGTGAACTTTACATTCTAAAATTATTCCATAATTTTTAAAAATTCACCGGGTGTAAGACAAGGCAACCTTTTGTTTGAATGCTTGATAAAATCTTTTTTATTGAACGTAAGAAAATAATCGCACAAGTTGATTGCAGAATAGTAATGAAAGGCGTCTTCTATATCAATGAAAGAAGAATTAACAGCATTAAGCAAACTTTCTTCTGAGGTAGTAATTGTTTTTATAAATGAAAAGTAACTCTTAAAAATATTTTTTGAATTTTGTTCTTTTTTTAGAAAAAAAGCAATGGTAAAAAAAGTGGAAGCGGAAGTGTAACATTGAATAATTTCTAATTCAGCCAAATGAAAGACTTCAGATACTTGCAAGTAATTCTTCCGTTGAAGTGCATGTTCAAGGATAATATTTGTATCCAGGTAAATTTTAATGGCCATGTTTTCCTCTTAAATATAATTCGTGCAGTTCCTCA
>JBDTJV010000364.1:0-4771 GCA_039935675.1 Ginsengibacter sp.
GCCGCTGTAGTCGTAATGGCTTTTGATGAAAAAGGACAGGCAGATACCATCGAAAGGAAAATTGAAATTTGTAAGCGCGCTTATAAAATTTTAACGGAGCAAGCTGGCTATAAACCGGAGGATATCATTTTTGATCCCAACATTTTTGCCATTGCCACCGGAATCGAAGAACACAATAATTACGGAGTTGATTTTATTGAGGCAACGCGAGAAATAAAAAGATTGATGCCACTAACGAAAATAAGTGGTGGCGTAAGTAACGTGTCATTTTCTTTCCGTGGAAATGAGGTGGTACGCGAAGCGATGCACGCTGTTTTCTTGTATCATGCAATCAGGGCCGGGATGGATATGGGAATCGTGAACGCAGGACAATTGCAGATCTACGAAAATATCGATTCTGTATTGAAAGAACTTTGTGAAGATGTGATTTTAAACAGGAAAGAAGACTCGACCGATAGATTACTTGCGTTTGCTGAAACCGTAAAAGCAAAAGGAAAGGAAATAGTAAAAGATGAAGCCTGGAGAAAAGAAGATGTGATGAAACGTCTAACACATTCTTTGGTGAATGGAATTACAGATTATATCGAACAAGATACCGAAGAAGCACGATTGTTATTTCCAAAACCGTTGGACGTAATCGAAGGACCGCTTATGGACGGAATGAATGTGGTGGGCGATCTTTTTGGAAGCGGTAAAATGTTTTTGCCGCAGGTGGTAAAGAGCGCGAGAGTAATGAAAAAAAGTGTGAATTATTTATTCCCATTTATTGAAGCAGAAAAAGAAAAAACCAAACAGGCAAATATTGAGGCAGGCATTTTAAATGTGGAAGGCGAGGGGCCGGCAAAAATTTTGATGGCAACCGTGAAAGGTGATGTTCATGATATTGGTAAAAATATTGTTGGCGTTGTGCTGGGATGCAATGGCTACGAAGTGATTGACCTCGGAGTAATGGTGCCCGCTGAAAAAATTCTGCAAACAGCTAAGGAAAAAAATGTGGCGATGATTGGGCTCAGCGGTTTGATTACACCTTCTCTTGATGAGATGGTACACGTAGCCAAAGAAATGAAAAGAAATGGGTTTACGATTCCATTATTAATCGGCGGCGCTACTACTTCCCGTTTGCATACGGCAGTCCGCATTGCGCCTGAGTTTGATAATGGTGTCATTCATGTTTTGGATGCCTCAAGAAGTGTAACAGTCGCTGGTAATTTATTGAACAAGGAAACTAAACCGGGATATTTATCTGGTATAAAAAATGAGTATGAAAAACTAAAAAATGATTTCGGAAATAAAAAATCAGCCAAAGTTTTGTTGCCTTTTGCCAAGGTTCAAAAAAATAAATTTCCAATAGACTGGAAGAATTTTACTCCTGTAAAACCAACTTTTACCGGTATAAAAGTTTTTGACGATTATGATTTGAATGAGATCTATGAATATTTGGATTGGCAGCCATTTTTTATTGCATGGGAACTTCATGGGAAATTTCCGCAGATACTTTCAGATGAAAAAGTAGGAGAAGCCGCCACAAAATTATATGAAGAAGCACAGGTATTTTTGAAAAAAATTATAAAAGAAAAATGGCTTACCGCAAAAGGAGTTGTCGGATATTGGGAAGCAAATGCCATTGCCGATGACACGGTTGAAGTAAAAAATGTCGATGGAAAAAATTTCAATCTTGAATTTTTGCGCCAGCAAATTAAAAAAGCGCCGGGACAACCTAACATTTCATTGGCGGATTATATTAAACCTGGAGAAACTGATTACCTCGGTGCTTTTGCGGTATCTATTCATGGCCTGGAGCCGCATATTGAGCGGTTTACTAAAGAGTTTGATGATTACAGTAAGATTATGTTGCAGGCGCTGGCAGACAGGCTGGCGGAGGCTTTTGCAGAATTATTACACGAACGTACCCGGAAAGAATTCTGGGGATATGCTAAGGAAGAAAAATTATCTTCAAAAGAATTGATCGAAGAAAAATATGCGGGAATTCGTCCTGCGCCCGGATATCCTGCTTGTCCTGATCATACCGAAAAGTATAAACTTTTTGAATTGCTAGATGCAACAAAAAATGCCGGTATTACTTTGACAGAATCCCTCGCGATGTATCCCGCACCTTCCGTTTGTGGCTGGTATTTTGCTAATCCTGAAAGTAAATATTTTGGAATTGGAAAAATCGCGAAAGACCAGTTGGAAGATTATGCAAGAAGAAAAAATATGTCAATAGAGGATGCTGAAAGATGGCTGAGACCTCAGTTGGATTATTAAAATAAGGCAAACAGAAAGACAGTAAATCAATAAATATATTGGAATCTTATTTTAGAATAAAACAATGTTCGAATAAACCCAATGAAAGATAAGCTTCGGATCATTACTTATAATGTAAATGGAATCAGGGCTGCGATTAGGAAAGGATTTATTGATTGGCTCAAAACAGATCCGGCTGATATTATTTGCCTGCAGGAAATAAAAGCAAATGAAGCCGATATCGATCGCGTTACCATAGAAACCGCGGGTTATCGTTCTTACTTTTTTTCGGCACAAAAAAAAGGTTACAGTGGAGTTGGAATTTTGACAAAGTTAGTGCCCGACAATGTGGAATTTGGACATGGTATGGAACAAAGTGATTTTGAAGGAAGAGTTTTGCGTGCCGATTTTGGAGATATTACTTTGATCTCTGTTTACTTTCCATCAGGTACAACCGGCGAAATTCGCCAATCATATAAATACATTTGGCTGGATGAATTTTTGGATTACCTGGTTGAATTAAAAAAAACGCGACCCAAATTAATTGTTTGTGGAGATTATAACATTGCTCACAAAGCGATAGATATTCATAACCCGGTTTCCAATAAAAAAACTTCCGGATTTTTGCCTGAAGAAAGAGCCTGGTTTGATAAATTTTTGGCCAATGGTTTTGTTGACGGTTTTCGCCAATTAAATAAAGAACCTCATCAATACAGCTGGTGGCATGTATTAAGGCCTTCAACGCGCCTTGAAAATAAAGGCTGGCGTATTGATTATGTAAATGTCACTGAAATTTTAAAAGACCATATACACGCAGTAAAAATCTTGCCGGAAATAAAACACAGCGATCACTGCCCGGTATATCTTGAAATAAAACTTTAATTTATGTTTGTTTATAATATTACTTCCAAAGTGGAACATTCAATTTTAAATGACTGGTTGCAATGGCAAAAGGAAATTCATATACCGGACATTTTAGCAACTAGGTGTTTTTATGAACATCGGTTTTATGAATTATTAGAACACCACGAAGATGATGGAAGAACGTTTGTTTTGCAATATCTTGCTACTTCCAAAAGCGACTACAACCGTTATATTGAAATTTATGCACCTTCACTAAATAAAAAATCTACGGAAAAATGGAAAGATCAGGTGTTTTCATTCAAAACGCTAATGGTAAATGTGGAATGAATATCTTAATACAATTTTGCATGGGAAAAAAAATTGACATAGTAAACAAACAAGTAACCCGGAATTTCATTTTGCATTAAAAGATTTGATCTAAAATAAAAATAAATGCCCAACAGAACGATAGCGCCGCCCATAAAAGATGCCATAGATTTTAAAATATCTTTACAACCCTGTAAAAATATCTCACTTTCAAATGGAGTGCCTGTTTATTACATGAATGATGGCGCGGAAGAAGTTGCTGTAATTGATTTTATTTTTGAAGCAGGAAATAGTTTTGAAAGGAAAAATGGAGTAGGAGCTACTACAAATTATCTTTTAAAAAACGGGACAGAAAAAAAATCCGCATTTGATATAACAGAGTATTTCGAATATTACGGAGCATATCTCAGCACCAGGTGTTACAACGAAACCGCATCTATCACTTTACATTGTCTTTCCAAACATTTAAACCAATTGCTTCCTTTAATCAGGGAATTAATTACTGAAGCTGTATTTCCGGAGAGCGAACTGGATATTTTTAAACAAAATTCTATTCAACTTCTTTCTGTTAATTTATTGAAATGCGATTTTGTTGCTAACCGCATTATTGATCAATACCTGTATGGCGCCAAACATCCTTATGGAAGAGTAAGTTCAAAAGCGAATATTGAGGCGCTTACAAGAACAAACCTGCTGGCATTTTTTGATCGCTATTATCTTCATGGTAAATGTTCCGTTTTTGCCGCAGGCAAACTTCCTCCTGATTTTGAAAAAGTGCTTGATACAAACTTTGGTGATCTTTATTTAAATGAAAAGAAATCAACTCCTATTTACAAAAGGCAAATGGCAGAAGATAAAATTCATTTCATCAATAATGATAAAAACGGTGTGCAAGGTGCCATACGAATTGGGCGCCCTTTTCCCAATCGAAAACATCCGGATTTCAAAAAAGCGATGGTTCTTAACACTTTATTTGGCGGATATTTTGGGTCCAGGTTGATGGGAAATATCCGCGAAGAAAAAGGCTATACTTATGGCATTCACAGCTATCTCGAAAGTCATTTGGAAGATAATGCTTGGATTATCAGCACCGAAGCTGGCAAAGAAGTGTGCAAAGAGACTATCAGTGAAGTTTATAAAGAAATGAAATCTTTACGCGATGAACCGGTAGATGAAGAAGAATTATTATTGGTAAAAAATTACATGATGGGGCTTAATCTCGGATATATCGATGGGCCATTTAATATTATTGCCAGGTGGAAAAGTTTGATCATAAATGGACTTGAGGAAAAAGATTATTATGATTCATTAACAGTAATTAAGGAAATAACGGCAAAAGAATTGCAGGAAACTGCCA
>JBDTJV010000365.1:0-3259 GCA_039935675.1 Ginsengibacter sp.
ATTGGGTTCGCGAAGAGCAATCTTTTATTGAAAATAGTTCTCCTTCCCGTCTCGAGGAATTGCAAAATGCAAATGTATTATATGAGGACACTTATGGTTATAATTATATTGTTGCGGCAGCAGGAAAATCTATAGGAGAGATACTTGAGAACTTATTATCGAGATTGGAAAATGACCCTCATGACGAACTAATAATCGCATCTGGCGAACAAAATAAAATTACACAACAACGCTTGCAGAAACTGTTCGTCTGATCATTATGTTAGGAAATTGAAAATTAGAATTATTTGTTTCTTTACTGTCACCTTTCCAATGCCTGCGATTTTTATTCCAAGGTAAAATCAGCTTCTTTTACATCCGCACTATTTGTCCCAATGAAAACTTTAAATGCACCTGGCTCAAAAACATATTTCAAATCGCTGTTGTAAAATTTCAGATCATCCACAGAAATTGAGAAAGTAACTTTCTTTGTTTCGCCAGGTTCTAAAGTAATTTGCTGAAAACCTTTTAATTCTTTTACTGGTCTCGCAATGCTGCCAACCATTTGGCGTGTGTACATTTGAACGGTCTCTTTTCCTTTTCGTGTACCCGTATTAGTTATATTTACAGAAGCGGTGATTTTTCCACCAATTTTTAAAGTTTTATCACTTAATGTTATATTGCTGTAGGAAAAAGTAGTATAGCTTAATCCATATCCAAATGGATACAATGGCGTGTTGGGAACATCGAGATAATCTGATTTAAATTTAGGACTGTCGCCGGGATGATAAGGTCTGCCAGTGTTCAGATGATTATAATAAATAGGAATTTGTCCAACATTGCGCGGGAAGCTGGCAGTTATTTTTCCGGAAGGATTATAATTTCCAAACAATACATCAGCAACCGCATTTCCTGCTTCTGTGCCACCAAACCAGGTATCCAATATAGAAGAAACATGCTCATCTTCCCACGTTAGTGTCATTGGCCTTCCATTCATAAGAACTAACACAATTGGTTTGCCTGTCTTTACCAAAGCCATCAATAAATCTTCCTGGCTTTGTTGTAAACCTATATTGCTCATACTGGAAGATTCACCAGTCATATCTGCGGCTTCGCCCAGCACAGCCACTATCACATCTGATTTACCGGCTATTGCGACTGCTTCATTAATCATTTCTCCTGGAGAGCGCGGGTCAACATCAATCTCTTTTCCAAATACGTTTACGCGTTTAATGAAAGCCGTATCATCACTTATATTAGCGCCTTTTTCATATAAAATATTTACATCATTACCCACAACATTTTTTATTCCCTGCATAATGGTCACGCTTTTTTCAGGATCGCCTGAAACACTCCACGTGCCGAGCATATTTCTTTTGTTATCTGCCAAAGGACCAATCAACGCTATGGTTCCTGATTTTTTTAATGGCAAAACATTGTTCGTATTTTTTAATAGAACAAAACAACGTTCTGCAGTTTCCCTGGCTGCTTTTAAATTAGCCTCACTCATAATTTCGGTTTTGGCCTTCTCATCATTGCAATAACGGTAAGGATCATCAAACAAGCCTAGTTTGTACTTTGCTTCCAACACTCTTCTGCAGGCATCATCAATTTCTTTTTGTGTCACCTTTCCCTGCTGCAAAGATTTTTTGAGCGTTGTTAAAAACCCTTCGCCAACCATATCCATATCAATGCCCGCGTTTAAAGCTCTTGCAGAAACTTTTTGTAGATCGCCAATACCATGATTTACCATCTCATTGATGGCGGTATAATCCGTTACTACCAATCCTTTAAATCCCCATTGTTTACGCAAAAGATCGGTCATCAGCCATTTATCAGCTGATGCAGGTATTCCATTAATGGTATTAAAAGAACTCATTACACTTCCAACACCGGCATCCACTGCGGCTTTATAAGGAGGCAAGTATTCATTGTACATTTTTACTTTGCTCATATCAACCGTATTGTAATCCCGGCCTGCTTCTGCTGCGCCATATAAAGCAAAATGTTTTACACACGCCATCACTGTATTATCTTTTGCGAGATCATTTCCCCGGTATCCTTCCACCATTGCTTTGGCGATTTGTGACCCCAGGAAAGGATCTTCCCCCGAACCTTCTGCAATCCTTCCCCAACGTGGATCACGGGCAATATCTACCATAGGTGAATATACCCAGCTCAATCCATCGGCAGTTGATTCGTTTGCGGCAATGCGTGCGCTTTTTTTGATCAAAGAAGTATCCCAACTTGCCGATAAACCAAGCGGGATCGGGAAAATCGTTTTATGCCCGTGAATCACGTCCAATCCAAATATCAAAGGAATATGAAGGCGTGAACTTTTCACGGCAATTTCCTGTATTTTACGGATTTTATCAGGGCCCGTAATGCCAAACAATCCTCCCACCTGGCCTTTCCTGATCTTGTCGTCCACATCTTTACTTACAACAGAACCTGTTACAGCACCACCAGGAGTTACGAGATTTAACTGGCCAATTTTTTCATCGAGCGTCATTTTCTTCATCAATGCCTCAACATAGGCATTCATTTTCGTATTGGTAACCTGTGCATTTACAGTAAACGAACAAATAATGCATAAAACTAAAATGGGGAGTTGCCTTTTTTTCATGTTCCAAATTTTATTTTTTCAATAAATAGGGTTCGATAATTTTTTGCCAGGTGGCATATCCTTTTGCGTTCATGTGTAAGCCATCTTCAATGAAAATACCCGGCATCGGTTTACCGTCTTTGGTAAGCATTGAATGATAAACATCAATAAATGCTGTATTTTTTTTATTTTTCAGAAAATTCTTTATCAATGAATTTGCTTTTGCCATTTGAGACATCAAACTTTCCCTGCTAAGGCTTGGCTTTATCGAAACAAAAGAAATATTGGTGTTTGGAAGCTTTTGCCTGATGAGATAAAACAATTTTTTAAAACGATTCAAAACAGAATCAGCAGTAATTTTATCAGAAGATGCCACGTCATTATCACCTTCATAAATAAGGATTTGACGCGGGTGATAAGGAAATACAATTTTATCTAAATAGTGAATAGCATCAGGAATAGTTGAGCCTCCAAAACCACGGTTTATTATTGGGTAATCTGGAAAATATTTTTGAACATCTGTCCACTTTCTAAACGTAGAACTTCCCAGGAAAAGAATGGCATGTTTTGGTGGAAAATGAATGCTGTCTTCTTTTTTAAAATGTTGTATTTCTGAATAGAATGGTGCCTGCTGCGCTTTTACTAACCCACAACAGATTAATAAAATGAGCAGCA
>JBDTJV010000366.1:0-3079 GCA_039935675.1 Ginsengibacter sp.
TTCCTATTTTCACGTGGGGATCAACAGGAATGGTATCATTTAGATTTTGCTGCGCAAAAATGGAGGAACAAAAAATAAAAAAAAATAACGGAAGGAGTTTTAAAACTTTCATAAAATTAAATTCGGTGAATAGGAAAAAAATATAGAGTTGTATAAATCATGTTTATCCTTACTGAAAAGATAAAAATTTAATAGAAAATAAAAAAAGGCATTATATGTTCTTTTACTGCGAAAGATCACGGATCCTTTTTAATTTATAATCCCAAAATGGAAGTGGTCAAAAATAACGAACTATTTCTTAACCAGTCCTAAAGGAAAAATTGTTTTACCATAAATTTCATTTAATAAAGCACCAGCACCGGTATAAATTGCTGAAGCTCCACACACAATTCCTTCATAACCTGTAAATAATTTTAAAGAAGTATTTGTGGAACCTTCGGAGGCGGCTAAAAGAAAAAACAAAACGGTAAGCGTAAAAAAAATAAATTGTAATGAGCGGCTGATGCGCAATGTTCCAATAAATAGCAGGCCGGTAAATATTCCCCACATGATAAAATAGGCGATCATCGCAGTAGGTGAGGCCGCACCGACCCATCCGAACTTTGGAATGACGATCAATGCTACAAGGGTAAGCCAAAAAGAACCATAAGAAACAAAGGCAACCGTTCCAAAAGTATTGTTCTTTTTTGCTTCCATTATTCCTGCTATTATTTGGGCGATGCCACCATAAAAAATGCCCATGGCCAGGATCATCGAATTCATTTCAAAAATTCCCGCATTATGCAGATTAAGCAGAACGGTGGTAAGACCAAAAGCCATCAGGCCTAATGGAGCAGGATTCGCGGTGTTGTCTTTAATAATAATTACAGATTCAGGCATAAGAGTTTGTTTTTTATTAAAATTAAAAATATTACAATTAGTTAAGTTTTTAACAAAAGAAAATTGGTTTCATAGAAAATCCTATGAGTCATAAAGCAATACTAAGAGATGCTCATTTGTAAATCTGCACCAAAATAAGGATTACTAACGATTTTTTAGATATAAATTTTGTTGGTAAAACCAAATGTTGAACCTGGAATTGGATTTGATCAATCTTTACTTCTATAAAAAACAGTAAATTTCTTAGCGCAAATCAGGTAAGTCAATTAGCAGATGTTCATGAGATCCTCTTCATTAATTCACCATTTGAAGATGAAAAGCTTACAAGTATTTTTCAATATTATTCAACCGATCCGGTAGAAATGGAAAAGGAATTGCATTTGTTTGCCGCTGAATTACCGATAATGGGAAAGTGTATGAGGCATGGGAGGTACTGCTTGCATTAAACTAAAAAATTAATATCTTTATAAAATGAGTGCAGTAAGAATTTTACCACATTATACTTATAAAGATTATTGCCATTGGGAAGGCAGATGGGAATTGATTGATGGCTTTCCTTATGCCATGAGTCCGGCCCCGTTACCCAGACATCAATGGGTGGTTGCGAATATTATCAGGGAGTTAGGCAATGCAATAAAAAAATCAAACTGCAAAAACTGCAAAGTTTACGATTTTGTTGATTTGAAAATTGAAGAGGATACGATATTGCAGCCCGACTGTTCCATTGTTTGTGGAAATACAAAAAAAAATTATTTTGATTTTCCTCCCACCTTAGTAGTAGAAGTATTGTCAGAAGCAACCGCCTTAAAGGACAGGCACACTAAATTTTCTATTTATGAAGAATTCGGAGTAAAATATTATCTCATAGTTGATCCTGCAAAAGAATCCTTAGAAATTTATTTAATTGAAAATTCAAAATATACTCTTCAAAAATTTAAAATTGAAAAGCCTTTCGTATTCTCACTTTCAGACGATTGTAAAATTGAACTGATTACTAAAAATATATGGGAATAATTATCCGGAAGATTTCTGCAATTAGAATTTTTAGTATTCCAAAAACTGGCAAATCAAACTGTACTTCACCATATATTCCGAGGCCATTAATAATTTTGTAGACCCTTTTTAATGAATTCTTAAAATAAGAATAACAGGGAGAAACCATTATACAATTTTACTCCCTGTTGAAAAGAGAGGTTTTATTTTTCCGGAACGCTTGATCTAAGCATCCAGGCCATTTTTTCATGTTCCTTCATAATGCCTGTAATGAAATCTGAACTTCCTGCGTCATCATATTTATCTTCGAAATCATCAATTAAATCTCGCATCTTGCGAATCAAAGAATCGTGATCAGAAGTTAACTGAGCCAGCATATCTTCTGAAACAGAAGCAGCTCCTGAATGTTCCTTTAGTGCAGTGCCTTTTAAAAATTCCTGCATGCTTCCTGTAGCGAAATGACCGACTTTTCGTACGCGTTCTGCTACAGCATCTATGATCACCTGTAACTGATGATATTGCTCATCCAGGAATAAATGGAGTGCATGAAAATCACGCCCTTCAATATTCCAGTGGAAGTTTAATGTTTTTACGTACAGTACAAACTCGTCCGCAAGTACCTGGTTTAGTTCGTCCGCAACTTTCTTACTGTTTTCTTCCGAGATACCAGTATTCATATTATCGCTCATTTGAACTGGAGAAGAAGATTTACTTTTTGACATTACTTTCTGGGTGGTCTTTGTTGCCGCTTTTGGGTTTTGTTTTTGTTTTACTGCCATATTAGTATTTTTTATTTTAGTTCTAAATCTTGTACAATATGAGTGCCAGTTTATGCAAAGAAAAATGCTAAAAAACTAAGGTGTTTTTTTACGGTTTTTACATAAGTCTATATCAGAATCAGAAAATCATTTATTTCCTCGTTTACTAAAATTTTCCCCCCAATAAATTAAATCCGAGCAACGTAGCATTCACTGTTTTTCGACTGATTTTTTAAAAGTTTATTTCCAGGGCGATTTTAAAGCAATCGTTTGCATGCGCAAAACCAATATAAAACTTTATATTTATTCGAAACGTATTACTAATCATTTTCATCCAAATCAAAACTTATGAACAGAAAAGATTTTATAAAAAACACTGCGCTTGCTGGTGTTTCATTTTCCTTATTTCCATCGGGAAATATTTTTGCTTCTCCTAAAGATTTGCCCAA
>JBDTJV010000367.1:0-3251 GCA_039935675.1 Ginsengibacter sp.
TTTTAAAAGTATTAATTACAATCCGGTTTTTTCTTTGGCCGGATAATGAGCCGTAATGTTGGGTTATTAGTTATGAAAGACCAGAACCAACTGAACGCAAGCTTTATTTTATTGCGAAAACCTACCAAAGGAATTATATGGACAAAAAGCCAGATCAGCCACGCAAAAAATCCGGTGAAAGACACTTTTGGAAGATCAGCGACCGCTTCGTATTTAGAAATGATCGCCATGCTTCCTTTGTTATTATAGGCAAATGGTTTTAAAGAATCTCCTGCTGCCATCTTTTTTAAATTTTCTCCCAATAACGTTCCCTGCTGAATAGCTACCTGGGCCAGTTGAGGATGGCCATCAGGATAGTTTTTATCTGTTGTTTGTAAACAAATGTCACCGATGGCATAAATATTAGATGAATCTTTTACTTTATTGAATTCATCCACCAATATTCTTCTTCCTCTACCTAATTGTTCCGGAGCGATTCCATGAACAGTGCGGCCAACTACTCCTGATGCCCAGATGAGGGAATCTGTAGGAATTCTTTGCCCGTTTTTCATAATCACTTCGCCATCCACGTAATCCTGCACCGTTGTATTTAATTCAATTTGCACACCCAGGTCTTTCAATACTTTGTATGCAGCATTTTGGGCTTTTGTGCTCATCGTCCCAAGCAAATGTGGAGAAGCGTCTATCAAATGAATACGTGAGTTGCCTCTTTTAATTTCGGGATATTCATTGGTAACGATCGTTTGCCCCATCTCGGCTAACATTCCTGCAAGCTCAACGCCGGAAGGCCCTCCACCGCCAATAACAACATTCATCAACCTTTCTTTTTCTTTTATATCATCGGTAATTGACGCCTTTTCCAAATTCAGCAACAAATGATTTCTCAGGTTGATCGCATCTTCAATTGATTTCATAGGTAGAGAATGTTCTTTTACATTTTCCATCCCAAAATAATTAGTCTCGGTTCCAACTGCCAGAACCAGGAAATCATAATGTAGCTCGCCGGTAGTCGTTTCGATCGTATTTTTTGCCGGGTTTATGCTTTTAAGTCCACCATAATGAAACCGCATATTTCTTTTTCCCTCAAACATTCTACGAAAGGGGTAACTAATATTGGAAGGTTCAATAAAAGCTGTAGCTACCTGGTAAAGGAGCGGAGGGAAAAAATGATAATTGTCTAAATCTACCATTGTAACCTCAAATTGGGGATGTTTCCATATTCTTTTTACTAAATTAATTCCCGCAAATCCACCTCCAACCACCACTACCTTTTTTAATGCTTCTGTCATTTTCTAGTTTTTTCAAAATTAACTGATAATCAAAAAATCAATTTCCTTATACGGGAAATATTATGTTTTTAATTTATTTTATTTATTAATTGGAATGGTGTCTCAAATTTTATTCCTTAAATAAAACAGGTAAAATAAGAATCGTTAATTAAAGTTGATTTACTATCACCGATTACTATTTTTTTCCTTCTTACAATAAGAATAATAGGAAGCTTACTTAACTGAAAAAGGAGAATCAGCATTGGAATTCTTAATTTTGCTGAATGATTTTTTCTTCATCCCTTTTAGAAAATTCAGTAAATGAATTTGCAAAACTTCCCGGAATAGGTAAGAAAACGGCCTTGAGAATGGTATTGCATCTTTTGAAAAAAGAAGTAGGAGATGTAAAGATGTTCAGTGATACCATTTTGAAAATGCGGGAAGAGATTCATTTCTGTTCCCGGTGTCACAATATTTCCGATAAAGAAATATGCAATATTTGTGCTGATCGAAGCCGGAAACAGGAGATCATTTGCGTAGTGGAAACCATTCGGGACGTGATCGCTATAGAAAGCACCCAGCAATACAGTGGCCTTTTTCATGTTTTGGGCGGCATTATCTCTCCATTGGATGGCATAGGACCTGGGGATTTGCAGATCAATTCATTAATAAACCGGGTACAGGAAGAAAGTATAGAAGAATTAATTTTTGCATTAAGTCCTAATATCCAAGGGGATACAACCATTTATTATATTAGTAAAAAATTGCAGGGCAATCCTGTAAAAATTACCACTATCGCCCGGGGAATTGCATTTGGAGGAGAATTGGAATATGCAGATGAAATGACACTCGGTAGAAGTATTTCTAACCGGATAGGCGTGGAAAATTATATAGGTAATGGTAAGTACTGATTCAAAATTTTTTGGAATAAAAAATTGATGAAAATTAGAGAATCCATCATAATTTATTATATTGCATCTCCATTTAAAACGGTGAGAATTTGACTAATTATAACCCAGAAGATAAGCCAATTATTGGTTTTTCATCGGGCGATCTTAATGGGATCGGCCCTGAACTAATAATAAAGGCACTTTCTGATCAGCGGATTCTTGAATTCTTTACTCCCGTTGTATTTGCCAGTAATAAAGTTATTAATTTTTACAGGAAGAATCTTCCTGATATTAACTTCAATTTTACCAGCTTAAAAGATTTTAATAAGCTGAACCCAAAGCAGGTCAATATTTTAAACTGCTGGGAGGAAGATGTAGCCATTACTCCCGGAGAACTGAATAATACAGGTGGCGAATACGCCATAAAGAGCCTGTTAATGGCTACTGAAGCATTAAAAAACGGCCACATCCATGCTTTGGTAACTTCCCCAATCCACAAAAAAAATGTTCACACCAGTGAATTTCCATACACAGGCCATACCCCATTTTTAATGGATTATTTTCAGCAAAAAGACGTAGTGATGTTGCTGGCTGCTGGAAATTTTAGAGTTGGCCTGGTGACAGAACACGTTCCTCTGAAGGACGTTGCATCGTATATAACCAAAGAAAATATATTAAGCAAAATCAATATTTTACATGCTGCTTTAAAGCGTGATTTCGATATTGACAAGCCAAAAATTGCCGTACTTGCATTGAATCCCCATGCAGGAGATGAAGGCCTGATTGGATCCGAAGAGGCAGAAATTATCCGACCTGCGATAATAGAAGCCAAGCATCACAACATGATTGTAATGGGTCCGTATAGTGCTGATGCTTTTTTTGCAAGAGGAAATCAGGAACGCTTTGACGCAGTTCTGGCTATGTATCATGACCAGGGTCTAATTCCTTTGAAATCATTAGCTTTCGGAGAAGGGATTAACTATACAGCGGGTTTGCCTTTTGTAAGAACCAGTCCTGATCACGGAACCGCCTTTGACATTGCCGGAAAAAACAAAGCCGATGTTTCTTCCTTTAATGCTGCCATTTTTGGTGC
>JBDTJV010000368.1:0-5321 GCA_039935675.1 Ginsengibacter sp.
GGATTTTCCATTAGCTGATATCTCGCGCCTTATCAACATTTCGGCTTCGCAATCCAAATCATTTTTTTGCAAAAAATCTTTCACCGCGGGATAGCTGGTTTTGAATGTTCCTTCTATGAAACATTTCTTTTCTTTGTTTTGCAAAACAGAGGTATCCGCTCTTTCTCCAAGAATTAAATTAAGGCCGCCCATCAGGATACTTTTGCCGGCGCCGGTTTCCCCTGTAATAATATTCAGGTGATCAGAAAAATTGACTTCCAGTGAATCAATAATAGCGTAATTATGAATGTATAATTTTTGCAGCATAAAGAAAGCAAATTACAATATTATGTGGGTTTAATTATTGGAAATCGATATTTTTTCCTGAAAGATCTAAGGAAAGCTTCGTGTGAAAGATTTCAAAGTGATCAAAACGAAATGGAAATTACTTCCAATCAATTTTTACTCCGAAATTTATAATTGATTAAAATAAAAAAAGCGCCTCAGAAGGCGCTTTCAGTCTTATTTTTTGAAAGTATTTTATTTAACTTCTACAGTGCTTTCCAGGTCGTCATCTACCAAAATGCGGCCGCAGTTTTCACAAACAATTATTTTCTTTCTTTGTTTGATCTCACTTTGTTTTTGAGGTGGAATAGCGTTGAAACATCCGCCACATGAATCTCTTTCTACCGGCACAACAGCCAGCCCGTTGCGATAATTATTCCTGATCCTGTCGTAACTGGTAAGCAATCTTTCGTCAACACTTGATCTTGCAGCTTCCTGTAGTTTTTTATAATGTTTTTCTTCTTTATCAGTTTCTTCTATAATTTTTTCAAGCTCGCTCTTCTTTCCTTTCAGGTTATTTTCTTTTACTGATATCCCTTTTCTTGCAAGTTCCAGTTGTTTTCCTTTTTCAGAAAGATCTTCGGTAGCGTCTTTGATGTGTTTTTCGGCCAGTTTTACTTCGAGCGTCTGCATTTCAATCTCTTTGTTGACTGCTTCAAACTCGCGGTTATTTTTTACATTATCACTTTGCTTCTCATATTTTTTTACAAGTTCCTGTGAATCTTTAATAACTGTTTTTTTATCTTCAATAAATTGCTGCATGCCGTTCATTTCTTCCTCAATCCGGTTTTGACGGGCATTCAATCCTGCAATTTCATCCTCAAGGTCACTTACTTCAATCGGCAATTCGCCTTTTAAAATTTCAATACCATCAAGTTTGCTGTCTACTTTTTGCAGCTTTATCAGTGATGATAATTTTTCTTCTACAGAGTATTCTTTAACCTGTGCCATATATGATTTGATAATTTTTATATTTTAACGAAAATATTTAGTTCCTATTATGTAAAATAATTTACAGGATTAGTATTTATTTCCGTTTTTAGGACGGCGAAGTTACGGTATTTTTTCTGCAAAAATTCAGTTAATAGTTCAATAGTAAACTGTTCACTTTCAAAATGCCCGATATCCACCAATAATAGTTTTCCATCAGCATCGAAAAACTCATGGTATTTAACATCTCCGGTGATAAAAACCTCGGCGACGGCTGCAATCGCATTTGGCAAAAGAAATATTCCTGCCCCGCCACAAACAGCGATTTTTGTAACTGGTTTATTTAAAAAAGCCGTGTGTTTGATCACTGATAATTGAAATTTATCTTTTAATAACTCTAGTAGCTCATTTTCTGATAAGGGTTCCGGTAATTCACCTGTTAATCCACTTCCGATATCCTCTCTCACATTTTCGAGTTGCTGAATGTAATACGCGACTTCTTCATAAGGATGAGCCTCTTTAAGCGCCCGGACTAACTGGCTTTGAGTAAATGAGGGAAATATCACTTCAATTCTTATTTCTTCTTCATGATGTAATTCGCCCTGTTTTCCCACAAAAGGATGGCTTCCTTCGCCTGCGCAGAAAGTGCCTTCACCGTTTACATTGAAACTACATTCATCATATTTTCCAATAGCGCCCGCGCCAGCTTTGAACAAAGCATCCCGAACTTCGGGAGCATTTTTTACCGGCGAAAAGGTAACTAGTTTTTGAAGAGTATCCTTTTTAGGCAAAAGAACTTTGCAATTATGTAGTTGTAATTTTTCCGCAATTTTCGAATTTACACCGTCTAAAACATTATCCAGGTTTGTATGGATTGCATAAATGGCCAAATCATTTTTTATAGCAAAAATAACGGCTCGTTCTACATAGTTTTTTCCATTCAGCCTTTTGATCCCCTTGAAAATAATCGGGTGATGGGCAACGATCAGGTTACAATTTTTGCGGATTGCTTCTTCCAGCACCAGTTCAGTTATATCTAAAGTGGTGAGTATTCCTATGCAGGTGTTTTCCTGGTTTCCTACTATTAGTCCTGCATTATCATAGCTTTCCTGTAACTCTTGTGGAGCAATGCTTTCAAGGAATAGCGTGATATCCTTTATTTTCATTCCTGTCATTTTTTCTATTCTATTTAATAGTAAACGAACAAATTTATCAAATTCCTGTTTTAACAATTGTATGGTGTTTACCACTGATGATTGAGGTTACCCGATAGAGATCGCTGGCAATTTTATAAATAAATTCAAACTGTTCTTTAAATGGCTCTTCACCGACCAGGCTTTTGGTCTTAGTAAAATTTTTATTGGTTAATACTTTTTCTTCTAATTGATGAGGATTTTTTAAGATCAACAAGCTTTTATTGAGCATTTCAATCGAGGATTTTACCGGGAGAAATAAATTGGTAGAAGATCCTTCCTTATCACGCATCATTTCAGCGGTAAGGCTTGCAATATTTGAAGAAAGAATATTATTTAAAACCACAAATTCAAAAATATCATTTTTGTGTTGTTGCTTACTTTTTGGCTCACTCAGCATGCGATGTAAAGCGGAAGAAAGATTGGCAGTGGTTACAAATAATTCCTTACGGACCATATTATAATCAAGCGTTGGAACTTTATTTCCTTTGAGCAATTCATTTAGTTTTTGAAGATAATTCCTGTTTGCTTTTAAAACTGCCGCCATAAAGGTTTTTAGCTGTCCGGATTCCCATTCGGGGAATAAGAAATAACTACCCAATGCTGACAAGGCAGAGCCTATAGCAGTGTCCATTAATCTTTCGCTCGCTACGTTCAAAGCGCCAAGGCCAAGGAAATGAAATAATATTAATACGTATGGTGTTAGAAATATAACCATCACGATATAATTCGACGTTTTAAATGTATAAGTGCCTACCATACAAAATACCAGCAAGGCAAATAATACGTCTTTGTCATGGATGAAAAAAAGAAGCAATAATCCAATAATACCGCCGCCGATCGTTCCCAATAGCCTGTCCGCATTTTTTTGTTTCGTAAGACTAAATGCCGGCTTCATGATAATGATGATCGTCATTACAATCCAATAGCTATGATGACCGTGCAAAAACAATTTGGAAATAATAAAGCCTGAGATACAAGTAATAGCTACTCTGAGCGCATGCCGGAAGGAAGAAGATTCAAAAGTGAGGTTGTTTTTAAAAACTTCCCAGTTTATTTTTGAATGACTGACAAAGCGCGCATATTCCTTATCAGTTCTTATTTTACCCTTGCCGGGAGCAGTGCGGTTAAAATACTTTAAAATATCATCCACTTTTTCTCCAAGAGTCCGAATATTAACCAATATTTTTTTAAGGATTAGCGTACTTCCCTTGTCTGATAAGGCATCAATTTTTTCTTTTAAAAGATTCAGGGAATTTATTAAATCGAATTGTTTTTTATAAGTACTTTTCGCCTGGATAGCTTCACCAATACCGCTCAATTCATCTGCGATGTCTTTAACGATTAAAGATATTTCTTCGAGTATGCCGGTGCTGCCAAATTTTTGTCTCAAAAGATTATAATCATACCATGAAGCCATAATGTGCTCAAAGAGATCCACTACATCTACAAAAGTGAGCACCAGCAAACGTCCGGTACGGGTTGATTCTTTTGATAATTCCCGGTTCTTGAATAATAGTTCACGTGTGGCATTCTGTAAATCATTTACCACCACCTGCTGATCCAGGAGCTTATAATAATCTTTATTTAAATCAGTAGATGAATCATAAATAGCTGCTTTAATACGAAGGTAGTCTGCCGTTTCGCGTATGCAATTTCCGAGAGAGCGTTGCCCTGCCCGGTAGGGGGTAAAATAATAAAATGCCAGGGCGATTACCATATACCAAATGCCTCCTAAAAGAATTAAAACACTTTCCTGGAGAACGCCAGCAGAGGGCACTTGCTTGCTCATTTGCAAGATCATGATCAGTAAAGCTCCAAAACTCACAGAAGTTGCCCGGCTTCCAAAAACGGAAAACATAGTGAAAAAAAATGCAGCAACGAAAATCAGGATGCCCAGGCTAAAAGGGTTTCCATTGAACATGCCGGTTAAATAAGCAGAGATAAAAACGAGAATATTGCAAAAAAACATTCCGTTTCTTTTATGGCGCACTGGCCCGGGCCCATCGCTAATACTTACGCATAAAGCACCGAGTGAAAGTGCTAACCCGGTTTCCAAATCACCGAGATAGGAAAAAACGATTGAGGGAATAATGATTTCTAAAGTAATACGAACACCATCAGAAAAATCCTGGCCGGAAAGAAAATACCTTATTTGCTGACTTTTTTCCATTTAAAGATTTACAAAGAAAGGTAAATTTGATTGTTCCGTTTTTCTTTAATGGCAATTTGGGTCCATCTGTGGAAATCAATTTAAAACACTGGCCTCTTTTTGGGTTGGAATATTTTTTTGTTCTTTGATATTTGCCCAGCCTCCGACTACATTTCTTAAATTATGATAACCCTGCCTTTTAATAAGTGAAGATGCAATTACGCTTCTGTAGCCACTTCCGCAATGGATGTAAATATTCTGGTCTTCTTCCAACTGGGCTATTTGTGCAATGTCTACCATTTCTGAGAGTGGAATATTGATGGCCTCTTTGACATGTCCGTCTGCAAATTCACCAAATTTTCTTACATCAATTACGGCCATTCGGTCATCAAAAGGCAAATCCATAGCAAATTCATCGGATTCTACATTTATGATGAGATCGGTTTTTTCACCGGCTTCGTTCCATGCTTCAAATCCTCCTTTAAGAAATCCTTCCACATTTTCAAAGCCAACACGCGCCAGCCTGATTAAAGCTTCTTCTTCATTTCCTGGTTCGGCAACTAATATAATAGGGTCTTTGAATGAAAGTAAGCTGCCTGCCCATTCTGCAAATCTTCCTTCCAGCCCGATGAAAACTGAGCCTGGAATAAAACTTTCAGTGAATTTTTCAGCGGTCCTGGTATCTAAAACTACTGCTCCACTTGCTATTTGTAATTTAAATT
>JBDTJV010000369.1:0-5346 GCA_039935675.1 Ginsengibacter sp.
ATTTTTAAATGAATTAATTTATTTTCTTTTCAAATGGAAATGCCGGAAGTCCTTCTTTATTTTGAAGATTCGCTTCCCCGACTAATAACCAGCCATACCTTACGGCAATCGGATTTTTCACTTCATCCTCCCAGGCGGTAACTTTATTTCCACTAATAAGGGATTTTGCTTTTACATAAATAACAGAATCAGGAAAGGCAGGATCACGATAACCAATCTCAAAACCTCCAGGTTTTTTTTGATCAATTGTAAATATTTGCTGATTAAAATCTAATTGCAGTTTGTTTCCTTCCCGGTTGATTTTTTCGCATGTCGGGCCTTCATAAATAATATTTTTGAATCCATAACTTTTTGCTTCAGCAATTAGCGCCAATCTATCCCCAACTTGTTTCTTATGCGTGTAATGAATATTTTTCATGTTGCCCAAATCAATAGTAACAGCCATGCCTGTACGATCTATTTTTTTCATTACGTCGTATTGTGCATTTCGTACAATAGCTGCATTATTCATGTTGCTATAGCCAAAGGCTGATATCTGAACAAAATAAAATGGCAATATTTTTTGTCCTCCTTTCTCTTTCCAATCGCTCCGCCAACTTTGGATCATTTTTGCGAAAAGATATTCGTATTCATTAGCATAACCCACATTGGATTCGCCCTGGTACCACAAAACTCCTTTGATAGTAAAGGGAATCACGGGATTGATCATACCATTAAAAAGTACACCCGGCTCACGCCATGGCCGACGGAAATAATATAAGGTTTGCGGTATCTCGGGCTTTTTTACTGAAGTCTTTCCGGAATCATTCTTTTCCCATTGATCCAGTTTATGATACCAGGTTACTGAATCTTCGCGTGCGTGTTGCTGAATGTAATTCCATCTTTCAACATAATGTTTCAAAGAATCATCGTGTTTAAAATCGCTACCGGGCGTCCAGGCTTCTGCGGGTGTTCCACCCCATGCTGAATAAACAATACCAACCGGAACTTTTAAATCGTGATGAATTTTTTTTGCAAAATAATAAGCAACTGCAGAAAACATGCCCGCATCTTCCGGGGTAGTTTTCTGCCAAACAGAACCCGGAGCATCTTTAAAAGGATGTGTTCCATATTGCCGCTGAACGCTGAAGTAACGAATGTTTGGATAATTGGCAGCAGCGATGGCTTCTTTGGCGCTATCTGCTGAATGTAAGAAAAAAACCATATTGGATTGGCCTGAACAAACCCACACCTCACCAATTAAAACATCTTTTAACACAATCACATTTTCACCACTGATTTTTATATCAAAAGGTCCACCGGCTGCGAGAGTTGGCACTGATACTTTCCAGTTGCCCGAATCATCTGCTTCTGTAAAAAGGGTTTTCTTTGACCACGAAGGTGTGATAGAAATTTTTTCTCCGGGCGATGCCCATCCCCAAAAACGGGCTTCCGCCTTTTGCTGCAATACCATATTATCGCTGAAAATCGCTGGCAATTTTACGTCTGCAAAAGAATATTCAGAAGCAAATATCATCACAATGAATGCCAACAAAACAGCATAACTAATTTTACTGTTTTCCATCTTTATTTTTTAAAATGTTTTTCATCCAGGTTTCTGCCAGACCGGGCCAGGCCTCTGCTGCAGGATTCCCTTTTCTCAAACCATACCCATGTCCGCCTTCTGGATAAACGTGTAATTCCATTGGAACTTTCGCTTCATGTAATGCGTAACCAAAGCTTAGAGGCAATCCTATGGGATCATCATTGGCAACAAACAAAAACATGGGCGGGTCATCTTTTTCAACCGGCAATTGTGGAATTAATTTATGATCAGGTCCTTTTGATAATGAACCTGGATAAATCAGTAATGCAAAATCCGGTCGGCATGAGAGGGAATCGATCTTATCTTCCGGAGGATAAGTTCGATTATTAAAATTGGTAGCAGCGCGGGCTGAAAGATTTCCTCCCGCTGAGAATCCGATCACGCCAATTTTATTCGCATCTATATTCCATTCTTTTGCCTTACTTCTTATCAACCGAATGGCTCTTTGAATATCCTGTAAAGAGCCGTTTTGTTGGTAGGGAACACGGTATTGCAAAACAAAAGCCGTAATGCCAATCTTATTCAGCCATGCTGCAATTTCAGTTCCTTCTAAATTCATAGCAAGGTATTTATTGCCACCTCCGGGAGAAACGATTACTGCGGCATTTGTTTGTTGGATATTTTTTGAAGGATAAACGGTAACAATTGGATCGGTAACATCCGTGAGCCTTATCACATTTCCGCGCGTATCTGGATATACTCTAGCCGGATGTTTGGTACTATCTGATCCGGGAACGTTATTTTTCCATAAATGAATGACTTCGTTGCTTTGTGAAAAGCATTTCGCCATCAAAAAAATCATTAGGATTAATATGCAAATTTTTTTCATGAAGCTATTATTTTATTTTCTTGATTCTCGATTAAGGTGTATGACTCATTCTCTGTTTGAGCCTCACCCCCAACCCCCTCTCCCATTGGAGAGGGGGCTTCAAAGCAAAGTCTCATATTGATTTCGTACAAATGAAGAATTTTCTATGAACAAAACATTTTTTATAATCTTTATTTAAAACTTGTTTGCAATAAAACCAATCTCCTGTCTCCCGAAAAATTCATTTTAACATTGGTTGCACCGACCGGACAATCAACATTCATGGCTTCACCAGCCTTAATATTCTCAGTCACTTTTTTATTATTAACGGTGATTGTAATTGATAGATCTTCGTCAGAAGGATTCCAAACTAATGTGGAAGAAGTTGATTTCCCATGGGGAATACTGCACCAGAAAGTTCCTTCTCCAATATTCGTTTCCGGATTTTCAGGTTCGGGCACGTTACCAAATCCCCGAAGAATATAAGGCCCGAACGGCCTGCGGCCATAATGCACGTATTGCAGTCCTGGCCTTGTATTCCATCCACCACCGGCTCCGGCTATTTCATATCCGTCTTTTGTTACGTGAACCTTTAAGTTACTGTAATCTTCGGTGAGTTTTGCTTTTGAATTCAATATTAAACCGCTGTTGACACCGGTTAAAATTCCCTTTTCCGTTTTATAATCACCCCAAATAATTGGTGCGTTTATCAATGGATATTCCTGGTGCATTTTTTCATTACCCATATAGCCAATCATATTTGCAAGCATCTTATCTGCAATAGGATCTACTCCTGACCGATTTGCCAAATCAAGTCCACAAACGATCTCACTTCCTTTTCCTTCAAATATTTCAGCAATAGCAATGCTTTCTAATGCTACTCCATAATTTGCCAATACCGAAATATGTTCCAGGTCCTTTTTATTTTCCACCACAAATCCATCTGTAACGGGGTAAATAGCAGGAAATCCTTTTTGAGATTCATTCCAGTTTGTATAGTCTGACCATACTCTTAAATCTGCCCTGGTTACGCCCGAGAACACAGGATTATCGTGCCTTTCAGGATTTATATTATATCCATTTCTTGAAGGACGAGGTGGCGGAGGGTAGACGGCAGTATCCAAATCCATCGTTACATTTTTCAATTTGTAAGGCAACAGATTATCCAGATTTTCAAAATGTGTTACATCCTGTCGCAAATAAATAATACGTCCACCATTATTTACAAATTGGTTTAAAATGTTGCCTTGCTTTATTAGGTTATTGTCAGCCGCATTTTCACCGATTATTATTACGGAATTAGCAGGTAAGTTTTGGAAATCATTTATTCGTTTGTAGATAACCCTTAGTTTATCAAGTGCCCTGATAGTTATTCCGGAAGGATCATAAATCAGAACTTGGTTAACAGGTTTTGCTGATGAAGCAATAAAATTTTTACCTGCAATAAATATCTTATCAAAGTTTTCCGAGATTATTTTCCCATCTGAAATAATTTTACCGGTCAATTGGTAATTGCCTTCAGCTAATAAAGATGGAATGGTGATATTAAGTTTCTGCTGCCAGGTTGCATAATATTTTATTAAAGGAAGATTTATGGTATCACTGTATATTATTTTATCAGAATGGTCTTCTATAAGGTAAATCAATTTTGCATTTTCCAAATCTGAAAAGTCATCCGCATCATTTACTACGTGCACTATCGGATGAAATGTAGCACCGGCATATATATGAGGCTGCCAGTTTTCCCAACTCAGTAAAACAGGATTGTACGAAAGCCTTGCCTGGTAAGCAACAGGCTTCGGACCCATATCTACAAAACTTTTTATGGTATTCCAGTTGTAAAATAGAATAGTGAAAGGGAATACGCCACTTAATTCGGGATTGATGTTCCGCAATCTACGGTTCAATTCAGTTGCCTGTTTAAAAGTAAACGACTGGTGTTCGTTTGCCAATTGCCGCTGTAAATCCCAATCAGCGTGGCCCGTCCAGTTTAATTGAGATCCGGGATTTTTATGATGCGGTGTAAGGTTATATGCTCCGTTTGGCCCTGTGTAATTTCCTACACATTCCGTAAAAGTTATTGGTTGTACTTTTTCTTTTTTAAAAGGAATAATATCGGCATTATAACGCGCATGCAAAAACGTAAATGGCGAACTATAATACCATCCCCAATAACGGTGTAAATCACAGATATCACCTGATTGTCCATATCCATAACCTGCATTTCCAATATAAACACGCGTGTTATCCCATTTTAATAATTGTTCATGCGCATAAGATAAAAATTTTCTCCACGGCTCTGCCTTCGTTCCTGAATAATCTACTTCATTGCTCATTGCATAAATCATCAAAGAAGGGTGACTGGCAATTGGCGCAAACTTTTCATTTTCATACCAGCTAACTGCATTATCATAATCTTTTGGTGGTTTCTCTCCATCGACAACGCCGCTATAATTTCCGCCGAAAACCATCATACCCAATTCATCACACACGTTGTACCAGGTACTGTCATCAGGAATACGAATAATATTTACATGAATGCTTTTCATAAAGCTCACATAATCGTGGGCAAACTTCCGGCTTGTCTCTATATCATGCGGAATGCCACGTCCTGGCGGGTTTATAGCGATGCCGCTCAAAAAAATGGGATGTCGGTTCAGATATAAATTTCCATTTTTTTTTCGAATGAACGAAAGCCGGTTCGCTCTGTTTACGCCATGCTTGCCGGTCTTGTCAGAAGCTTTAAAGGTTACCTGGTAATGGTTGGGGTGAACAGGAGACCATAAATCAACATTCAAATTCTTTCTGGCTTGCTTTTGAACTAAAAAGATTACTGTCAAAATACCCGTCATTAAAGTATTGTATAGATTGAATTGGATACAACTACAATTTCTGTTCAAATGGACGTCCCGGAAGTCCTTCTTTATTTTGAAGATTCGCTTCACCGACCAGC
>JBDTJV010000370.1:0-7985 GCA_039935675.1 Ginsengibacter sp.
ACTTTATTATTTTTGCCGGCGACAAATAAATTATGACAGAGATTCAGAATGACCAGGAACTCTTAATGCTTTTCAAAGAACCGGCCAGCAAAGAGCAGGCTTTTACCAGTATTATAAAAAAATACCAGGAAAAATTATATTGGCATATCCGCAGAATGGTGATCAGTCATGATGATGCTGACGATGTTTTGCAAAACACATTTATCAAGGTGTGGAAAGGACTGGAGAATTTTAGAGAAGACAGCCAGTTATTTACGTGGCTTTACCGGATTGCAACCAATGAAAGCCTCACTTTCTTATCTCAACAAAAGAAAAGAAATTCTGTATCTTTAAGTGATGATGATAATGGGCTGAGCAACAGGCTGAAAAGTGATTCTCATTTTGACGCCAACAAACTTGAATGGAAATTGCAACTGGCGATTCAGTCATTACCGGAAAAACAACGGATCGTTTTCAATCTCCGCTATTACGATGAAATGCCTTACGAACAAATGAGCCATGTTTTAGAAACCAGCGAGGGAGCTTTGAAAGCAAGTTATCATCATGCTGCTAAAAAAGTAGAAAATTTTATCTTAAATAATTAAACCAAAAGCATTTAAAATAGTCTGAACAATTGAAATGGAAACATCACCAGACATATTAGATGAGTTAAGAACAATAGCCCCGGTTCTTTTACCTGCCCAAAAAATTAATGTTTTCCAGGTGCCTGACGGCTATTTTGATGACCTGGATACCCGAATATCAACGATCGTTTTTCTAAACCAGGTAGAAAAAAAAGATGCTCAAAAAGTACCCGAAGGATACTTTAATTCATTGAGCGACAATATTTTATCAAAAATTAAAGCAAGGGAACAAAGCGCTGACGAAGAAATAAAAGAGCTTTTCCCGGCATTGCATTATTTGAAACAGGAGAATGTGTTTACGGTTCCCGAAAATTATTTTGAAGATTTAAGTGATCGCATTAAAGAAAGAATGAATTTGCGCTCGGCTAAAGTTGTTTCAATAAATTCGGCTAAAGTTGTTTCCATAAATAAGGTAAGTAAATGGTGGAAATATGCGGCGGCGGCAATTGTTGCCGGAATAATTTCGGTTACTTCTGTTGAAATTTACAATCATGGAACAACTAACTCAAATGAGCCCGCTTACATTCAATTAGCTGCTGAATACAAAACACCTGCAGAGTTTGACCAGGGAATTGCTTCACTTAATACTGATGACATTGCAAAATACCTCGAAAAGACCACCAATATTTTAGACGATGAATCGTTGATTAATAATACAGATACAATAGAATTGCCTGCGCCTGGAGATTATTTGATGAATGAAAATACGTTAGATAATTATTTGAAATCGATCAATGAGGAAGGACTGATCAAAAATAACTGATATAATGAAAAAATATTTACTCTTAATCCTGGTTTTATTTGGAAGCCTGTCATTTGCTATTGCTCAAAATGCGCGATCCGAAAGGATCCAGGCATTAAAGGTTGCCTTTATTACTCAAAGACTACATCTTACCTCGGCTGAAGCAGAAAAGTTTTGGCCGGTTTATAACCAGTACGAAAACGAGATAAAATCGCTGAGAGCCAATAACAAGAACGGTGACGTGATTGAAAATGAAGAAAAATTATTAGACATCAGGAAGAAATATAGACCTCAATTTGAAAAAATTCTCGGACCTGGCAGGATGAACGATCTTTTCACTGCTGAACGCGATTTTAGAAAAATATTGATACAAAGATTGAAAGAACAGCAAAAGGAAAACAAAATGCAATAGTTGAATTTTGTTTTCCTTTTTTTCAAAATCGGTTCTGTAAAGTGCGATTGATTTATAGCAATAAAAGGGCACTTTTCAATTAGAATAAAAAAGCACAAGACAGTAAATCAATAAATAAAGCGAAATCCTATTTTCTCAATCAGGAAAACAGAACACCTGGATATTCGCCCGCATCAATCAATTTACGGATATCCTCTTTTACTGTTGGTGCATCTTCTTTATAAGTTACTCCAAACCATTTGGCAGCTACAGGAATAATTTTTATATTTCCTTTTCCTTCTTTTAAAAACTGATCTGCAATAATTGGGATAAAAAATTCTGCTTTGAGATTATTGTAATTATCCTGCAAAAATTTAATGAACCATTTTTGGATATATTCGAAAACATTGGGATCGAATGCCCAAAAATTCATGCTCACGACTGTATCAGCAGGCAAAGGCACTTTAAGTTCGTTATCGATATAATAGATTTTCCCGTTTTCAGGGAATATTTTTGTCCGCTCATTAATATTTACAAGGTTTCCTTCAAAATCTACTTCGCACACGCCACGACTTACCGATCCGTTTTCCGAAATAGTTTTCGAAAGCTCATATCCAAGGATGCAGTATTGTTTTGGAGATACTTCATTGTTTAAAAAAATAACTGATTTGTCAAAAGCTTCTCTTCCATAAAAGTCATCTGCATTGATAACTGCAAAAGGTTCATGAATCGCTTCTTTTGCACATAAAACAGCGTGAGCCGTTCCCCATGGTTTTTCGCGGCCATCAGGAATCTGGAAACCTTCCGTAAAAGAATTCAATTCCTGTATTACATATTCTGTTTCCACTTTACCTTTTAATTTTGGTTCAAACAGGTTTTTAAATTCTTCTGCAAATGATTCACGAATCACAAAAACTACTTTGCCAAAACCACTGCGAATGGCGTCGTAAATAGAATAATCAATGATCGTTTCTCCATTGGGTCCGAAAGAATCCATTTGCTTGATGCCTCCGTAACGGCTTCCCATTCCTGCTGCTAAAATTAAAAGTGTTGGTTTCATGCTATTTGTGTTTTATTTTTTTAATGTGAAATTGGAATTACAATGATATTATTTTTAGTTTCTGAACAACTGAAATTCTTTGCGGTACCCTTTTTTAAATAATTATATTGCCGCGAAAATAAGCAAGAAAGATTTATGCCACAATCATGGTTGCAAAAGTTATTGCCGGAAATTACTTTAAATGATCCATCTATTGTTTCGCTCAAGAGTGAACTTTTTGACCAAAAGGGCGTTCATTTATCTATGTTGCGACTCGATCAAATTCATGAAAATATCTCCGGGAATAAACTTTTTAAGTTAATTTATTTTTTAAAGGAGGCAAAAAAATTACCGGCCAAAAAAATAATCACTTTTGGGGGCGCTTACTCCAATCATCTTGCTGCTACAGCATTTGCCTGTGATCAATTAAATATCGATTCAATTGGTATTATTCGCGGGGAAAGACCAAAAGCATTACCCCATACTTTAGGATTTTGTGAAAAGCATGGCATGAAATTACATTTCATCAGCCGTGAAGATTTCAGGAATATAAATGAGAAATTTTTTTTGCAAAAATTAGAAGACTTTTATGAAGAACACGTACTCATTAGTGAAGGTGGATTTTCTATAAAAGGAAAAGAAGGAGCAGCATTAATTCAACATTTTTTTGGTGATAAAAATTTTTCCCACATTTGTTTGCCAGTTGGAACTGCCACCACATTTGCGGGACTCGTAGATGCCAATGAAAAAGTGAATAATATTCTTGGATTTGGCGTTTTAAAAAATATGCGGGATATAGAAAAAAGGTTCCGGGAATTAAAAGTTAATACTTCAAAAAATTACACTTTTATAAACGATTACCATTTTGGAGGATATGCTAAAAAAAACGAGGAGTTAGTTGCATTTATGAACCGGTTTTATGAAGAAAATAAGATTGCGATGGACTTTGTCTATACCGGAAAAATGATGTACGGAATATATGATCTTATTCAAAAAAATTATTTTGCGCGTGGAAGTAATATCTTATGTATTCATACAGGCGGTTTGCAGGGAAACGATTCTTTGAGAGCAGGAACTTTAAATTATTAAAAAGTTGCATTATAGTTTAATAGACTCTTTGTTAGAAAAGTAAATAATTATTTACCTTTGATGTTCAAAACTAAAAGCTCTTTCTTATGAAGTCAAGTGAATTAGTAAAGCTATTGGGAAAGAACGGTTGTTACTTTGTAAGGCAGGCAAAAGGAAGCCATGAATGGTGGTACAGCCCGATTACGGAAAAGCATTTTTTAATTACTACTCATGGTTCTAAAGAGGTTGCCAAAGGGACGGAAAGAAAAATTAAAAAAGATGCAGGAATTTGAATAAAATTTGCAAAAAATGAATGAATTATGAAACCTGTGAAATTTATTGTAGAAAAAACGATTACCGGATATTCTGCATACGCTAAAGATGACAAGTATCCCTTAACTACCGTTGGTGATACTATTGATGAATTAAAAGCAAATATCTTAGATGCTTTAAATAGTTTTAGAGAGTTTAATGGTTTGCCTGAAGCGGGAAATGAAGATATCGCGGTGCAAATTGACTTGACCCAGTTCTTTGATTATTACAAAGAAATAAACGCTAAGGCTTTAGCAAAAAGAGTTGGAATGAATGAGACACTGTTGTCGCAATATGTCAATGGAATAAAAGAACCATCTTCAAGGCAAACAGAAAAAATATTATCCGGTATAAAATCTTTGGGTAAAGAACTGTCTTCTCTTGAATTTAATTAATGGTTCACCCCAGTAAACTGACAAATAACAATGATTTTCATTTCAGATTTACACATTTTCAAATTAATCCTTCACGAATAGATCTTTCTGATAATGTCCTTATTTTTTTCCAGGATCACTTTTCTGCGAAGGCTTAATTTAGGCGTTAGCTCGCCTTTATCAACAGACCATTCGTCAGGAAGTAGTTCAAATTTTTTTATTTGCTCTACATGGTTTAAGAACTGGTTATAATGTTCAACTTCATTGCGGAAGAGATCTTTAACCTTGCTGTTAACTACCATTTTTTGGGGATCGGTATAATCCATGTTATTTTGGTCACACCAGTTTTTCAAATTCGTGAATGCGGGAACGATCAATGCACTAACAAATTTCTCACCGGCACCAATTACGATGATATTTTCAATAAACTTTGACTCTTTTAATTTATTTTCTACAGCCATCGGAGCTACATATTTTCCGCCGCTTGTTTTAAAGATTTCTTTTTTACGATCGGTGATCTTCAAAAATTTCCCGACCATCATCCCAATATCTCCTGTCTTAAACCAATTTCCTTCCATTACCTCTGCGGTCCATTCAGGATGTTTATAGTAGCCCATCATTATATTCGGTCCTTTGCAAAGTATTTCTCCATCTTCAGCAAATTTCACTTCTACATTTGGTATCAACGGTCCTACAGAGCCAAACATCCTGCCTTTTTCTTCAAACCGGTTGACACTGATAACGGGAGAAGTTTCAGTTAATCCATATCCTTCCATGATGGGAATTCGAGCTGCAGTAAATATCCTCAAAAGCCTTACCTGGCAGGCAGCTCCACCACTTATAATGCAAATAACCCTGTCCCCGAGTGCCTCTCTCCATTTTTTAAAGATCAATTTATCAGCTATTGATAATTGAATATTATAAAAAAATCCCTGGTTTTTATTGATTTCAAACTTCAAGGCAAGCCTGTGCGCCCAAAAAAATAATTTCCTTTTTACGCCTGTAAGTTCGCTTCCCTTCTCCATGATTTTTTCATAAACTTTTTCGAGTAGCCGGGGAACAGTTGTAAAAAGATGAGGCTGAATTTCTTTTAAGTTTTGTGGGATGGTATCCAAACTTTCAGCAAAATAAATAGTGGTTCCTTTGAAGAGGTATATAAAACTCACCATCCTTTCAAAAATATGATTGAGAGGTAAAAAACTCAAAGCTATCAGATCGTCGCCTGGAGGAAAAGAGGGCAGGCTGTCCATCACATTGCTTAAAATATTCTGATGGGAAAGCATTACTCCCTTCGGGGTGCCCGTAGTTCCTGAAGTGTAAATAATGGTGACAAGATCTTCACTTTTTATATTATTGGATATCGCTTTTATTTTGCTCAGAATGTTTTCTGTAAGATGCAACTGGATATCTTTCCAATGTTTTACCCCTTCAATTTTTTCAAAAGAAACGATTTCTTTTAATGCAGGGAGATTACCTTTTATCTGGGAGACCTTTTGGAAAAGTGCGGCATCATTTACAAAGATCATTTTTACATCTGCATCTTTTAAAATGAATTCCATTTCTATATCGCTCACGGTTGGATAAATAGGAACAAGGATGGCGCCTACCTGCTGAACGGCCAGGTCGAGCATTACCCATTCCGGCCTGTTTTTACAAATGACCGCAATTTTGTCTCTTTTTTCTATGGTGAAATCGCCGGGGCCTATTCCGGAATACAATAAGCCTGAGCTGAGCTTATTAACAATCTCTGCCACGTCAGCTGTCGAATATTCTTTCCATTCGCCATTTTCCTTACCAGCGAGCATAGGTCTGTTAGATGCATCCCTCAAATGCATTTCAATACAATCAAATAATCTTGTGGGGGCTGGGATCATATTGGATGTTCAAAATTATGTTTAATGAATATACCTTCGAAAGGTTCTAAATTAAACAATTAAAGAACAAAAGTCGTCGAAAAAATATAAAAATGACTTAAAGGTTGGGATATGATCAGTGATAATATTGTCCTTCGGGAACTTTAAAAATAATTCCAGCTTTAAATTTTTTAAAATCTTCCGCCTCGGAGGAGTGATTACCGGTCCAGTTTTGATAAGCGGCCAGGTTCTGCGAAGCCCCAAATATCCACTGATTATAGGCAGGAAAGAGCCCGCCCTGGAGTAATTGTTCCTGCCAGTCGAAAAGTCGAAATGGAAATTTGGCTGCATAAGATTTATCCCATTCAAGTATGAAACGGGTTCTGATCATCGTAAGGGTTTCAGGATTTATCCCACGAATTATCACATCATTTTGTTTATTCATGCAGGTAAGAAAAGCGATTTCAAAGTCGTTTCTGTCTTTGACATTTCTCAAAAGATCTGGTGTTGCAAAAAATCTTTTATAGCTGTCTAACAAAATATCTTTTAGTTCTGCCGTACGTGCTGTAAAAGATTCAATATTGATAAAAATCTCACCATATATAATGCACCACAAATTGTCTTTTTTATAATAATAATATTTGGACGCATTGTAATAGTTAGATCCAAAAGAAGGATCCATTTGTATTCCTTTTTCCCAAACCTTTATACTTTCCGGGTCGTGGGCAGCCAAAAGCATTTCGCCATAATCGTTGTAAAGGCCTCCACTATTTGGGAAGTCTTTTATTGCTTTTTTATACAGCTTTTCTGCATCTTTCGGCTGGCCTAGTTTGCGGTAGATGGTGCCGGCAATCTGGTAGGCCTGGTCGTCGGCCGTATTGGTATTATCTATAAAAGGTTTGATCACATCCATCGCTTTTTGACTTTCATTTTGCAAAAAATAACTAAGAGAAAGTTCTTTTGCAATCTGTAAATTTTGGGGTTCTTGCTGAAAGGCACGGGTGAGGATAAGGGTAGCATTTGCATAATCCCCATGCTGCATAAATGTCCTTGCATTTTCCTGGAGTTTATCCACATCTTCCTGCTGGGCAAACAGCGAAAAAGCAAGACAGCACAAAATAATTACAGAGAAAAATTTTTTCATCGCGTAAAGATAGAATACTTTGTCAGGTCAAATCTTTATAAAAACAAAAAATTATTGTAAGTATAGAAAAGCTAAATATTAATTTCTTTTACCGCTTAGGAAGAAATAAGATGTGTGAGAAGGCCATCCCTTAATTTTGGTTCAAACCAGGTACTTTTAGGCGGCATGATATTATTGGTATCTGCAATGTCGAATAACTGTTGAATGGTTACCGGGAAAAGGCTAAAAGCTACCTGCCATTCTCCGCTGTTTACCCTTTCTTCCAAGCCTTCCATACCGCGTATACCCCCAATAAAATCAATCCTGCTATCCGTTCTTTGGTCTTTGATTCCTAGTACAGGTTCGAGTAGGTTATTTTGTAAAATAGTGATATCGAGAATACCAATTGGATCTGTAGAATAACTTCCTTCAAGGGCGCACAGCTCGTACCATTTTTTGT
>JBDTJV010000371.1:0-4090 GCA_039935675.1 Ginsengibacter sp.
GCAGCTGAATTTTCATTTTTTCTCGCAGTTCCAACAATGGTGGCAGCTACAGGATATAAAATGTTCAAATTCTTTCGTGAAAATGGAGGAATCTCTCACGAGGAAACCAAACTGCTTTTAATTGGAAATATTGTTGCTTTTGTAGTCGCATTGCTTGCTATAAAATTTTTCATTGAATTTTTGAAAAAACATGGTTTTCGTATTTGGGGAATTTATAGGATTATCATTGGATTGATCCTTCTTGTTATGATCTATACTGGTCACATCCAGATGTAGAAATTTGAAAAAGATATCCTGGTAAAGCAACAAATAACAAGGATTTTGATTTTGGAGAAAAAAGACAGTTTCTTTAAGCGTAAAAAGTTTCTCTAAGATTAACAGTAATACACAAACGAATTTAATTTATTCGTTAGCATACCAAATACGTAACATTTTTTTTAAAAATTACAGGGTCTCTTTGCAGTAAACGGACAAATAATACCGATTTCTACCCGGCAACAACTTTTTTATTCTTTAAATCATCAATCTTTAATTAAAAAAAACTAATTTTCTACTCTAACGTATTATTCATCTTGAAATATTATTTTTTGTAAATGCAAACTGCTTCAAAAAAAGTGATCAACGGTTGGGCCATGTATGATTGGGCCAATTCAGTTTACAGTCTTGTAATTACTTCCTCCATTTTTCCCGCTTATTATGAAGCCGTTACTTCAGGAAAAAAAATCGTTTTTCTCGGACGCGTTTTTAATGAACCGTCTGCATTATACGCATATGCAGTTGCCTTTTCCTTTTTGACTGTTGCTATTATTTCACCATTGCTCTCTTCCATTGCTGACGCTTATGGAAATAAAAAAAGGTTCATGCAATTCTTTTGCTACCTGGGTTCTCTAAGCTGCTGTGGAATGTATTGGTTTAAGCCGGATAATCCGCAATTAGGAATCGTACTTTTTATTATCGCATCAGTTGGTTTTGGGGCCAGCATCGTTTTTTATAATGCCTATCTTCCGGAAATCGCAGCAGAAAAAGACCAGGACCATGTAAGCGCCAAAGGCTTTGCATTAGGATATATTGGCAGCGTTATTTTATTAATCATTTGCCTGGCAATCGTTACTAAACCCTCTCTCTTTGGTATTGCTAATACAACCAAGGCATCGCAAGTATCTTTTCTTCTTACAGGTATCTGGTGGATGGCTTTTGCACAAATCACTTTTGCAGTTTTGCCGAAAGGCAGCGGGAATCCTGTTTCTAAAAGCCACAATGTTTTTACAAAAGGATACGCTGAATTAAGAAAAGTATGGAACGAATTAAAAACCCAGGTCACTTTAAAACGATTTTTACTCGCATTCTTTTTTTTAGGAATGGGAGTGGAAACAGTAATGTATTCAGCGGCCCTGTTCGCCAAGCAACAGATTTTTCCGAATACGGGTAATAAAGAAACAGATGCAGCCAATAGCGGAAAACTGATACTTACCATTTTAATTATTCAAATTGTTGCTATCGGGGGTTCGTACTTATTTTCTTATTCCTCTAAAAAAATAGGAAACCTGAAAGTATTGTTGATCGGTGTCCTCATTTGGGCAGGCATTTGTGCCTGGGCTTATTTTGTTTATACCGAGATTGCATTTTATTGCCTGGCAGGTACGGTCGGTCTTGTAATGGGCGGCATACAATCACTCTCCAGGTCTACTTATTCTAAGTTTATGCCGCCCACAAAAGACACGGCCTCCTATTTTAGCTTCTATGATGTTTGTGATAAAGTAAGTACTGTTATTGGTATGACAACTTTTGGTATGGTAACTGAAGGATTGGGTGGGATGAGAAATGCCGTATTATTCTTAATGACTTATTTTATCATTTCATTTGTTATTTTACTTTATACTTTAGCAAAGCAACCTAAAATACAGGTTGTTCGATAAAAGGTTTAGAACAAAGTTTTTTACCTTTCCAACAATCAATAAAATTAAAATTTAATGAAATTATATTCTATAAATGCAGGTCATTTCAAATTAGACGGGGGCGCTATGTTTGGTGTTGTTCCAAAAAGTATGTGGAAAAAGTTAAATCCCCCTGATGAAAATAATTTGTGCAATTGGGCAATGAGATGTATGTTGATAGAGGATGAAGGAAAGTTAATCCTCATTGACAACGGTATGGGAAACAAACAGGACGAAAAGTTTTTTGGCCATTATTTTCTGAATGGAGATGACACTTTAGAAAAGTCCCTATCAAAATACGGATTCAAAAAAGGAGACATAACCGATGTTTTTTTGACGCATCTCCATTTTGATCATTGCGGTGGCTCGATAGAAAAAGTAAATGAAGAATTGGTTCCTGCATTTAAAAATGCAACCTATTGGAGCAATGAAAAGCACTGGGAATGGGCCGTTAAGCCGAATGATCGCGAAAAAGCCAGCTTTTTAAAAGAAAATATACTTCCCATACAAGAAAGTGGAAAACTAAAATTTATTGAAACAAAGGAAGGGATTGAATTTTCTAAAAATATAAACCTGCGTTTTGTAAAGGGCCATACAGAATCCATGATGTTGCCTCAAATAAAATACAAAGACAAAACAATTATTTATATGGCTGATCTCTTGCCTTCCGTAGAGCACATCCCAATTCCTTATGTGATGGCTTATGACACAAGGCCGTTGGAAACTTTAATAGAAAAAAAATCCTTCCTTGAAGAAGCACTGGAAAATAATTATACTTTATTTTTTGAACATGACCCTGTCATTGAATGTTGTAATTTGCAACTAACGGAGAAGGGCATACGAAAAAATGAAACTTTTAAACTCGAAAGTATTTTATAAGAAATTATGAAAAAAATCAGCCTGGCGGTGCTTGTTCTTAGTTTTATCACCATCATTTACTTTTTTGTAAAAGAACAGTTTAGAGGTGTCGCATTATCTCCTGCGGAGAATATGATTTTGACAGGTACTTATTTTTTGGTAGCGATCGCACTAATTATCCTGTTCAGGATTAAAGATCGTGAAAAGAAAAACAGTGAAGATCTAAAAAAATAAATTCTCTTTTATTTAATTTGAGAAGTAAGCGGGTAGCGAAGATTTTTATATCCCATCATATCTACTTTGATAGAACCCACTGATATCGGGCTTTCAGCGCGCAATAATAAATGATTGGCATCATCACTGACCCATACATTCATATCTTCTCCTCCTTTAAAAATAGAACCTTTAATCAATAATGGTTTAAATTTTATAGCCCGAAATTTTCCATATTTTGTTTTTACGTTTTCCTTTCCTTCATACCTCAGGTAGAGATGATATATTTGATCATCCAAAAACATATCGAATGGAATTTTATCTCCCGGTTTATAATGGTCAAAATCTATATTCCTGGCATAATACACAGAACTAATCACGTCCTGGATACAGGAAGTTACTTTAAAAACCCCATGCGTACTGACGGCGGTACCTGCGCGGTGGTTAAAAGTAACATTATTATAAATTTTGGAACCGCCTTCGCTCACATTCCGGATAAATTTCACCGGCAGCATAGAACCGGTATCTATATAACTTTCATAACGGTCACGAACTTTATAAAAATTATCGAAAAAGGAATAAGTAATTCCGGTGCCTACACAATGGTAAACCGGAACTCCATTGTATTTTTCAAGTGTTGTTGTAAACTTTGCTTCGCCTGCGCCAACATATAAACCAAGGGTTGTGTAATACACTCTCATGGTAACTTCTTCCCCATCTTTAAAGGCAGTATTGTGAACGCCACAAAATGGTTCTGTGTCCTGGTTAAAACTGGCAAATACAAAAAGTATAAGTGAGATAATTGCTTTCAAACTAAATTATTTGTCTTTAAAAAATCGAATTCCTATTATTAAAATACTTCCTGCCAGAGCAGGAATAAATAAGTTAAATAACCAAATACCAAATGTAGTGCCTAATATACCAACGGTGTTCAGGCTGTAAGCACTTAATAATTCCGTACTGAACTTTCCACGTATGCCTAAATCCGCAATTGCAAATGAAGGTACGATTGCCAAAACTAAGAAGAGTATACTTAAGATCCAGAAGCAATCCACCCAATAAATATCCACTTGAAATACCTGCAG
>JBDTJV010000372.1:0-10214 GCA_039935675.1 Ginsengibacter sp.
TATAGTTTTGATTTCAACTATATGAAATTCCTTACTTTAAGTACTACTGGTCGTTATGATGCTTATTCTACTTTGTACTATTCCGGGATTCCACAAAATGAGAGGAACATTTTTACACCTTCTGTTTCAGCAAGCTTTGTTTTTAGCCAGGTGACACATATCAATAAACTCGATTTTGGTAAATTGAGATTATCTTATGCCCAGACAAGTGGGGAACCGGTTAATCCTTACCAGACTGCACTTTACTATAGCGTAGGAAATGCTATAAACGGAACGCCAACGGGTAACTTTAGTTCAGGACTTAATAATCTTTTACTTAAGCCTTTTACAAAAACTGAATTTGATGTCGGTACTGAATTGAAATTCTTCAATAATCGCCTGGGATTTGATATCACTTACTACTCCCAAAAAACATCCCATGAAATTATGAACGCCAACTTGAGTTCTGCAACAGGATTTAGTAGCACAGTTATCGCCAATGGTTCTGTTCAAAACAAGGGACTGGAAGCTAGAGTTACAGGAACACCTATCAGCAAAGATAAGTTCAGATGGGATGTATCTTTCAACCTAAGTTCCGTTCAGAATAAAATATTACAAACAGATTTGGCAGGTAATAATGTAAACCTGGGACAGTACAGACCGTTGAATGCTAATACCGCATTTATCAAGGGCCTTGCAGGACCACAAATTTTAGCACATGATTATACTTATGATTCCAAAGGAGATATTGTAGTAGATAAAAACGGTTTGCCTTTACAGGGTGGCCTCATTCCTATGGGAAGTGTTTTACCAACCCTTTATGGAGGTTTGAATAATTCATTTGATTTTGGAAACTTTAATCTCTCATTCCTTATAGATTATAATTATGGGAATAAGATCCTTTCTGCTACCAGTTACTACTCTATTTATCGCGGCTTAAATAAGCTGACTCTTCCCGGAAGAGAAACCGGAATCACTACGGGTGTAACCGCTGACGGCGCGGTAAATACCGTATCGGCCGATGCCCAGGATTATTATCAAAGGTTGGCAACTATTTCCAGAGTGAATGTCCTGAATGGAGATTATATTAAGTTGCGCCAGGTAACGTTTGGTTATACCATTTCTCAAAAGATGCTAGGCAATACGCCCGTTATCAGTTCTATACAGCTTTCTTTAGTCGCCAGAAATCTATGGACAATTATGAAAAAGAGCCCTAACATAGATCCGGAGAATGGTTTTTCATCAAACGTAAGTTATGCTGGAATTGAGGGTACCAGTTTACCATCAACAAGGACCTTTGGTATTAATGCTAAATTCATCTTCAAAAATTAATTATCATGAAAAGAATATTCATATATATAACTTTTGCATCACTGATAGCAGCAGGATGTACCAAAAAATTTGACGCGATCAATACGGATCCTACTCAGGCATCTGCAAGTAATTTTGATCCTAACCTTTTGTTACCTACTGCTGAGATCGGCTATATGTCTGCCGTACAGGGTTATAGCGGGCCGATATTGTTTCAAAGTATGTGGGTACAGATTTTTGCCAATGCAGAGTATCCGACTTATTATTCAAATGGCGACAAATATGTGGCATCTGGCAACATCCTTACTTATGATGCAAGTACCTGGAACAATGCATATTCAGCTGCAAGCAAGGCCCATGAAATTCAAAGCCTTACCAAAGGAAAAGATGCAATGGTAAACTTAAGAGGGGTAGCCCTGATTGTTCAATTGCTCAACCTGGAACTGGTAACAGATGTTTATGGAGATTGCCCTTATTTCCAGGCGCTACAGGCTAAGACCGGTATATCTTTGCCTGTATACGATAAGCAACAGGCTATTTATCCTGCGATGCTAAATACTTTGGATTCTGTAATAAATACTTTGGATGCATCTAAAGCTAAACCTACTAATGATATCATCTATAAAGGTGATATCACTGAATGGAAAAAGTTTGGATTTTCCCTGATGTTGCGTATGGCCATGCGCTTGACTAAAGTGGATGCAGCTACCGCTCAAAAATATGCTGAAATGGCCTATGCAGGTGGAACGTTTGCAAGCAATGCTGATAATGCCTACATAACATTTGATCATACAGATGGTTATAGTAATGGAAATTCTGCCGCTTTGCAGGTGCCGGAAGATTATAGCCAGGTAAAGTGGGGTAAGAATTTGATAGATATGCTGAAAGCCAGCAATGATCCTCGACTTCCCGTTATTTCTGAGGTACCTATGCCTGGTAAAACAAATTCTGCCAATGAAAGTCTTGCCGGCGACCCTACTCCTTCCAAACAGCAAGGCATGCCAAATGGCTATGATCAAAATGGGGTAGCAACAGATATTTCTAAAGCTCCGGCTTATCCGGGTGCAACAGGGACCGGAAATGATATAAATGTAGTTGGCGGATATTCGAGACCAACTTCTGCTCTGTATATTAATCTTAATACACCTGGTTTTGTCCTTACCTATGCAGAAACAGAATTGCTTCTTTCTGAAGCTGCTGTTCGTGGTTGGAATGTTGGATCAACTGCTTCCGTCCACTATGCAAATGGTTTAAGTGCTGCATTGCAAACTTATGGTACAATGAATGGAACCACTCCGATAAGTGGGGCTTCCGCAAGCGCCTATGCTGCTTCTAAACCATTGGACATGTCATCGACTACCAATTCACTTATGCAGATAAATACACAAATCTGGATAACAACTGGTACGCTTTTCAATTTTGAAGAGGCATGGACTAACTGGAGAAGATCAGGTTATCCAGTTTTAACTCCTGTAAATTATAATGGCAATTTTACAGGTGCCACTATTCCGAGGAGACAATTATATCCAACAAGTGAAGCCACTACAAATGGTGCAAATTATAAGGCCGCAGTTAGCGCTTTAACCGGTGGCGACCAATGGACATCAAGAGTTTGGTGGGATAAATAATATAAATTAATCATCATTTTATTACTAAAAAAGGCTGCCTTCCAGGTAGCTTTTTTTAGTAATAATTTTTCGGATCTGGTATCTTTGTTTTAAAATCTTGTCTTTTGAAATTTCTTAAATATATCATTGCAATAGCAATAATAATTCTGCTGGCAGCTGTTGCTATATATCTCATCAATACTAAAAGTAGTCACAGCGGGCCACTCTTTAAATTGCTGGCATCAAATGTGACAAATATCGATTTCAGAAATGATGTTGAGGATTCAGTCAATAAAAATGTTCTGAATTATGAATATTTCTACAATGGCGGAGGCGTGGCTGTTGGTGATATTAACAATGACGGTCTCGAAGACATTTTTTTCACTTCCAATGAAGGCGAAAACAAATTATACCTGAATTTGGGGAACATGAAATTTAAAGATATTACCAAAGAAGCGTGCCCTGAGTTAGAAGGTAGAAAAGGTGGTTGGAAAACAGGTGTTACGATGGCTGATGTAAACGGGGATGGTTTATTAGACATTTATATTTGTTATTCAGGAGATGTAGATAGTAACCTGCGCAGGAATCAACTATTCATTAACCAGGGCAACCTGAAATTCAAAGAAGAAGCAAAACAATATGGACTGGATGATCCCGGATATAGTACGCAGGCTGCATTTTTTGACTATGATAATGACGGCGACCTGGATATGTTTTTGCTGAATCATAATATCAAAAAAATGGACAACAATGAAATTGCCAGCTTCAGAAAAGGAGTCGATCCATATGCGGGAGATAAATTATTCGAAAATCAAAACGGTCATTTTGTAGACGTAACCGCAAAGGCCGGCATTCATCAATTTCCACTAACTTTTGGTTTGGGTGTGGCCATATCAGATATCAATAAAGACGGATGGCAGGATATTTATGTAACCAATGATTACAACGAGCCTGATTATGTTTATATCAATAATCATGATGGAACTTTTACAGAAAAATCAGCGGATTATTTTAATCATGAATCACAATCATCAATGGGGGTGGATATTGCGGATTTTAATAATGATGGGTTACCTGATATTATGACATTGGATATGTTGCCTGAAGATAACTATCGCCAAAAGGTGCTGCAGGTGCAGGAGAATTATGATAATTTTCAATTCATGGTGAACCAGGGAGTAGAGAAGCAATATATGCGCAACATGCTCCAGCTTAATAATGGTGACGGCACTTTCAGCGAGATTGGACAATTGTCCGGAGTGGCAAAAACTGATTGGAGCTGGTCGCCACTTTTTGCAGATTTTGACAACGATGGCTTTAAGGATCTGTTCATTACAAATGGTTACCTGAGAGATTATACTAATAAAGATTTCTTGCGATATTGGGGAGATTATAAAATAAAACAAGCGATGAACAGGGAGCCCGTTAACCTGTTTGATCTTGTCAAATCGATGCCTGTATCCAAATATCCGAATTATATTTTCAGGAACAATCATGATCTCACTTTTACAAATGAACAAAAACAATGGGGATTTGATCTGCCCAAAAATTCCAATGGAGCGGTATATGCCGACCTCGATAATGATGGAGACCTTGATTTGGTAGTTAATAACTTAAATGATGAATCGGCGATCTATAAAAATATGAGCCGTGAATATGACCATACTTCTTATTTGAATGTCAAATTAAAATATAAAGGAGCTAATATCAATGCGATTGGATCAAAATTATATCTGTATGCCGGAGGCAACTTACAATATCTAGAGGTAGATCCCAACCGTGGTTTTCAGTCATGCGTTTCAACAGTAGCTCACTTTGGGTTAGGGCAATTGAAAACAGTAGATTCCATGCGGATTGTATGGCCGGATAATAAATTTCAAACGTTGTTAAATATTCCGGCAAATCAAAAATTATTGGTTCAATACAAAGCCGACTCTGTAAAAACATCGTTGCCAAATTTGGAAGATATTAAAAGAACTGATTTTTCAAAAGCAAATGAATTTATCCAATATACCAACGAAGGTTTTGATGAAAATGATTTTAAGCGTCAGTTATTATTAACTTTTATGTACTCCAAAACAGGGCCTGTAATGGCAACAGCAGATGTGAACAAAGATGGTCTTGAAGATGTTTTTATAAGTGGAGATAAGAATAAAAATGGCAAAATTTATTTGCAGAAACCTGGTGGAAAATTTGAACCAATTGCCAATTTAAATATCGGTAACGAAAATACGTCTGCTATTTCTGCTGCTTCTTTTTTTGATGCTAACGGCGATGGTTACCCGGATTTATACGTTGCAAAAGGAGGTTATTCTTTGTTTCAACCAGGAACACCTGCTCTGCAGGATGAATTGTACCTTAACGATGGCTCAGGAAATTTTAAGTTAGCAGCAAATGCGCTTCCGGATTTGACTGAAAGTAGTAAATCCTGCATCCGGCCTTGTGATTACGATAATGATGGGGATATGGATGTTTTTGTAGGAGGCAGAGTTATCCCTGGATTGTATCCTGTTACGCCCAGAAGTTATCTTCTTTCTAATAATGGAAAAGGACAATTTACCATCGTAAAAACTCCCTTTGATTCTATCGGAATGGTAACTGATGCCCAATGGGTTGATTTAAATAATGACGGAAGAAAAGATCTGATTATCTGTGGAGAGATGATGCCGGTGATGGTTTTTATCAATACGCCAAAAGGTTTTGTGGATAAAACAAAAGATTATTTTCAACAACCAGAAAATGGATTTTGGTTTTCACTAAATGTAGCTGATGTAGACGGAGATGGGAAACCTGATCTTATTGTCGGTAATATCGGAAGAAATTCACCGATTCAAATTTCAGAAAAAGAACCTGCGGAAATGTATTATAGCGATTTTGATAACAATGGGACTGTAGATCCATTTTTAAATTTTTATATAGATGGTAAAAGTTATCCTTTTGTAAGCAGGGACGAATTAACGGCGCAATTGCCGGGAATGTCTCAAAAATTCAAAAGTTATAAAGATTATGCCAATGCCACAATGATTGATATTTTCAGTAAAGATCAATTAGACAAAGCCAACAAACTGATTGCTAATGAAAGTAATACTGTTTGCTTTCTAAACCGGAATGGAAAGTTTGTAAAAGAAGTGCTTCCAATTGAAGCGCAGTTTTCTGCGGTTACAAAAATTATTGCTGATGATTTTGATAATGATGGAAAAAAAGATTTATTGTTATTGGGTAACAGGTCAGATAATCGTTTAAAGATAAGTAGCATTGATGCCAACTACGGATGCCTGCTGAAAGGAGACGGAAAGGGTGGATTTGTCTATGTGCCTCAAACTTCATCAGGGCTTTCTATTAAAGGAGATGTAAAATCTGCCGAAGAAATCACTATCAATAAAGAAAAATATATTCTTATCGGAATTTCGAATCACCCGCTGGCATTTTATAAAATAAATTGAGTTAAATTTTCCAATCCGTGTTTGGTTTCCACCGATCACCTTAAGGCATAATTTGGATGCTGAATCTTTTACAGATTAATAGAGTTTGAGCTGTTAAGTAAAACAGGATTTCGCGATATTTGTTTGTTTGCTGAAAAATATATTTTCATTTCGGATAAAGTGAATATTTTTTTATGGAAAGAAAGAAAAGGTATATGATAATAAAAATCACGACAGTTATCGCCTTGATTTTGGGAGTCATTATTTTATCATCTTCTTTCAATCTTGCAGCACCAAAGAAGGTAGATCCAAAGGCGATTTTTGAAGCGTACTGCGGAAGTTGTCATTTAACTCCCGATCCACAAGATCTGCCAAAAGATATCTGGCAAAATCATGTGCTGCCTGCAATGGCAGCACGTTTAGGAATTTCTTATCCAAATTACAATCCCGAAGAAGGACTAAAACCTGCGGAAATAGATACTTTAAAGAAACATAATTATTTCCCCGATCAACCTTTAATCAGTCAAAACGATTGGGACATCATTGTAAATTACATTTTGAAAAAAGCGCCCGAAAATGATCCATTGGATAACATTCGTATACTTCGTAACAGAAAATTAAAACAATTTATTAGAAAAGATTTTCCAATTGATGGTAATCCAGGTTCTATGATAACAGGGTTAAAATTTAATCCTGTTTCTAAAAGATTATGGATCGCGGACATCAATAAGACGATATCAATCTGGCAATACGGGAAAGGGGTTATTAAAAGAATAAAGACAGAAAGTCCTGTCGTGGATTTTGATTTTCATGGTGACACCACTTATTTTACAGAGATCGGAAATTTGTACCCGACAGAACTATATTTAGGTTCATTTGTTCAATACTACAATAATACCCAAACACCGCTTTTAACTTCGTTACACAGGCCTGTACATGGCGAAGTTTGCGATTTAGATAATGACGGAATTCCCGAAATTGTAATTGCCAATTTTGGAAATAAACTCGGTGCGTTTTCGATCTATAAGAAAAATAAGATCACCAAAAAATATGATGAGCAGGTATTACTACCAATGCCTGGAGCTACCAAATTTTATATCTGTGACATGAATGGTGATGGTAAAAAAGACATCGTTGCCCTTTTTGCACAAGGAGATGAAAGTGTGTATATTTTTTATCAAAAACAAAACCTGGAATTTAGTGCAAAAAGAGTTTTGCGTTTTCCTCCTTATTACGGAAGTACAGACCTGGTGTTGGTCGATTATAATCATGACGGCCACCCGGATATCGTAACGGCACAAGGTGATAATGCTGACTTCTCAGAAGTGCTGAAAAGTTTTCACGGCATCAGGTTGTTCCTGAATGATGGTAAAAATAATTTTAGCCAAAAGTTTTTTTATCCTATTTACGGAGCCACGCAAGTAATTGCAGATGATTTTGACCAGGACGGCGATATTGATTTTGCCGTTACTTCTTTTTTCCCTGACTACGGATCGCTAATTGATGAATCGTTTGTATATCTTGAAAATACCAATGCTGATAAATTCCGTTTCAAATCATTCATTACAAAAAGTGATGTACCGGTAAAGTCGCTGACAATGACTGAAGGGGATATTGATTCCGATGGCGATAAAGATATTATGCTTGGTTTGTTCTCTCATTCGCCCGTTTTTGTACAACCTGAATTACAGCAAAAATGGGATTCTTCGAAAAATGCGCTTACTATTTTCTTTAATCAACTTCATCATTGATAAAATTTTTTAAACTCCATTCTTAAAAATGTATGTTTATAATAATCGTCTTTTTTATTTCAGATTTTAAAAGGTACTTATTTCTATTTTACCCTCTACGGAATAAAACAAAACGTTGCAATCTAATAATGGAATGGAACCAATAAAATTGGTAAATCCTTTTCCAAAGGCTCACTACTTCATTTTTTAACTGAAATTTTGTCTCGGGGATAAAATAAAAAATCATAATAAAAGTTCGTTTACTATTCAACTTCATGTTTTACAATGGTGTTTTTTAAAGTTGAATATTATTGAAGAACATAAATAGCAAACGGAATGATCAACATTCTGTTTTTATTTTTTGAAATATTGGCTATAGTTGATTTGTCTCTTCTTTTTATTTTCAAACTAAGCCTGATGTTTAATAGAGCAAAATTTTGTTTTCGTTGGTTAATAATTTTAGATTACCTATGTTGGGGAATTTAAAATAGATGACGACTCTTTAGTGGAAAATAATTTAAAAAAAATCAAAATGGAGAAATTCGATGTAATAGTAATTGGTACAGGTTCGGGAAGCAGCGTAGCCAAACGCTGTGCTGCAGCGGGTAAAAAGACTGCCATCATAGATTGTCAACCGTTTAGCGGCACTTGCGCATTAAGAGGATGCGACCCCAAAAAAGTGTTGGTAGGATTGGCTCATGCCTTAGCGCTAAGTGAACAATTGAAGGGAAAGGGTATCGAAGATGCTGCTATCTATTCCTGGAACGATTTGATGCAATTCAAAAAGAATTTTACAGAACCAAAGATTCCAAAAACCGAATCAATATTAAAAGAAGCAGGCATATCAATCTATCATGGCCGGGCAATATTTATTGCTGAAAACACGATGAAGGTAAATGAAAATATTTTATATGCAGAAAAGTTTGTTATGGCTAACGGAGCCGCGCCTGCAAAGCTTTCCATACCCGGCGAAGATTTGCTGATTGATAGTACGGCCTTTTTAGAATTGGAAGAATTACCGAAAGAAATTTTATTAGTAGGAGGTGGATATATTGCTTTTGAGTTTGCGCATATTGTTTCCCGGTTTGGAGTAAAAGCGACAATTGTGCATCGTGGTAAAAGGCCGTTGGAAAAATTTGATGCTGATCTTGTAAATCTTTTAATGAAAGCAAGTGAAGATTTGGGAATTAAAATTATTTTAAACGCAGAAGTAAAAAGCATAACAAAAGAGAATGATCATTTTTTCGTTCGTGCAGACCAACAAGGTAAGGATATTGTCCTCTCCACATCTCTCGCCGTGCATGCCGCAGGAAGAACTCCTGATATATTCGATATGGGTTTGGAGAAAATGAATATTTCCTTCGGTAAAAAAGGGATTGCAGTAAATGATTTTATGCAAAGTGTATCTAACGATAATGTATATGCGTGTGGGGACGCTAATGATAAAGGATTGCCTTTAACGCCGGTTGCTTCGACGGAAGGAATTGTACTAGCCGATAATTTATTAAAAGGCAATTATAAAAAAATTGAGTATGGTAATATTCCTTCTAATGTATTTACAATACCTGCATTGGGAGCCGTAGGATTAACAGAACAGGAAGCCAAAGAAAAAAATTTAAATTATGATGTTCATTTTAAAGATACAACTGATTGGTATTCTTCAAAACGACTTAATGAAACTGTGTCCGGTTTTAAAGTATTGGTTGATAAAGATACCGAGCAGATAATTGGCGCACATCTTTTAGGCCCGAATGCTGAAGAGACCATTAACCTGTTTACGCTGGCAATGAACGCTGGAATAAAGACATCCGATTTGAAAAAAACAATTTTTTCTTATCCAACAAATGCTTCGGATATTGTTCACATGATGTAGGAATTACAGGCAGGTATAATAGCATTCCTGCTTAATTGTTTTATGTTTTGATGGAAAACCCTTTGGGCATCAGCTTAATTGTCCATTAACTGAAGTGGCGAAGAGAGTTCCTGGTAATAATGATTAAGTAATTCTAAAAGCGAATACCGTTATGTTCCTAAATTCAAAAATTTCATTTGGCAGGTATTTTTCCTCCGAAGGATTCTGACAAGTTAGAATTTGTAAAAAGATGGATTGCTATTGAATTAGAGAAAATATTCCTTATTAAAAAATCAAATCATGAAATTTAAAA
>JBDTJV010000373.1:0-4897 GCA_039935675.1 Ginsengibacter sp.
TGCTTAATTTTGCAACCTTAATTTTAAAATAAAACAAAAAAGATTATGAGCACAGTAAAAGTTGCCATTAATGGTTTCGGCAGAATCGGACGTTTGGTTTTCAGACAGATCTATAATATGGAGGGGATAGACGTAGTTGCGATCAATGATTTAACCAGTCCTAAGCAGTTAGCACATTTATTAAAGTACGATAGTGCACAGGGAAGGTTTGAAACCGAAGTTAAATCAACCGATAATTCTATAATTGTAAACGGTGAAGAAATACAGATTTACGCACAAAAAGATCCTACTCAAATTCCTTGGGGATCGCATGATGTGGATGTTGTGATTGAAAGCACTGGTTTTTTTACAGATAAAACAAAAGCAGAAGCACATATTACCGCAGGTGCAAAAAGAGTAGTAATATCAGCGCCGGCAACCGGAGGAGTAAAAACAGTTGTTTTCAATGTAAATCATGAAATTTTGGACGGAAGCGAAACAATCATTTCCTGCGCATCCTGCACTACCAATTGCCTCGCTCCAATGGCAAAAGTATTGAACGATTCATTTGGAATTCAAACAGGGTTCATGACCACCATTCACGCTTACACAAACGATCAAAATACTCTAGACGCTCCACATCCAAAAGGAGATCTTAGAAGAGCAAGAGCTGCTGCAGCCAATATCGTTCCTAACAGTACAGGAGCCGCAAAAGCAATCGGCCTTGTATTACCAGAATTAAATGGAAAGCTGGATGGCGTTGCACAAAGAGTTCCTGTAATTACAGGCTCTCTTACCGAGCTGACCACTATTCTTGGTAAAAAAGTTACAGTTGATGAAGTAAATGCTGCGATGAAAGCTGCTTCCAATGAAAGTTTCGGTTATAACGAAGATGAAATTGTAAGCTCAGACATTATCGGGATTCATTTTGGTTCTTTATTCGATTCTACCCAGACAAAAGTTTTAACTGTTGGTGATAATCAATTGGTTAAAACAGTTAGCTGGTATGATAATGAAATGAGTTATGTATCTCAATTGGTTCGTACCGTTCATTATTTCGGAGAACTCATTAAGAAATAATTTAAGTAAATCTTTAAAAATAATAAGGGCCCTCTTGCAAAAGAGGGTTTTTTTTATAATTTGAAGTTCAATTTGAGAGAGCAGATTTTTTTTAATAACTCCAGGGTAGCGAGTTCAACTGCTTTTTTGGGTAACATGCAAAATCAGTTTTCTGTAAATATAAAATAACGGAAAGAAAACTTAATACAGTGTTGCGAAGGTAGCTCGCATTGATAATTTCCTTACTAATACGCGGTAGGCCATAGTATCTCATAATTTCTACCTGGTCTTTCCAGCTGCCATAATTAAACACTTTTTGCATTATAAAAAGCGAATCCTTTTCGTAATCCAATTTTGCAAAATCAATATCCAAAAACGCTTTTTTAGATATCGAGGGTATAATCATTTCTGAAAATGAATTTACTTTTTCTTTAATCCTGAAAGAAAACCTTCAAGTGCAGCCACCATGCTGGGCGTTTGAGGAGTAGGGGCGAGAATATCCGGATGAAAGCCATAATTGATCACCGCTTTCCTGGTATTATCACCAAAGGAACCGATCATGGTCCCGTTTTGTTTGAAATGAGGATAGTTTTCAGTAAAACTTTTTACCCCAAGCGGCGTAAAGAAACAAATGATTTCATAGTTATCTTTTTCAAGAATGTCTTTTACATTATTGGAGATAATTTCATAAAGTACCGGGATGGCGTAAACACATTTATTAGAATTCAGCCAGTTGGTAATTTCGCTGTCGAATGAATGAGAACAAGGGTATAAAAACTTTTCCTGGCTCTTGTATTTATCCATTACCTCGAAAAGATTCTTTGCAGTACCGTCAGCACTATAAAAAACTTTTCTTTTCCTGTATAAAATAAATTTTTGAAGGTAAAGAGCAACAGATTCTGTGATACAAAAATATTTTACCTCGGCTGAAATGGTAATTCTCATTTCCTCACAGGTTCTGAAAAAATGATCTATCGCATTTCTGCTGTTGAAAATGACTGCGGTATAAGAAGGGATATCAATTTTTTGTTTCCTGAATTCTTTAGAAGGAATACCTTCTACACTGATCAATGGAGCAAAGCGCAAATGAACGTTGAATTTTCTCGCCATCTCGAAATAGGGTGATTTCTCGCTTTCTGGTTTAGGCTGCGTAATCAGAATATTGTGAATTTCCCTAATCGTTTTGGGTTCCTGTGATTCGATTTTTATATCCATTTTAAAATTAATGCAGTATAATGCAAAATTACAATTTTTTGTGTAGATTTTACACGCAAATGCACGATTTACTTAAAATTTATCAAATAAAATAATCAACGGCGACCTTATAAATCAGCAACAAAGGAATTATTTCAGCCGCGGCAATATAAATTATGAAATGGAAAGGGTTTATTCGTACTTTTTTATCCAAAGCCCCATAACTTTTAAAATACCTGGAAAGAAAAAACAGCGCAATAATGATAAATGAGCCATTGGTAATCACGGTTCGCCACGAGGGATTAGAAAATGACAGCAATATTATAATAGGAACGAGGATGATGCCGGTGATCTTGTTCACCAGGAAAATGGCAAAAATGTATTTATTGGTGGTTTGTTGTAATTCAGAAACCCAGCCCATGAATTTCAGCAGGCAAAACTTGACAAAATAAAGCGCTGCCACACTTAAAATACAAACTGGCAATAATATTTTGGAACTTACGAGCCTGGGAGGATGATAATAATGAAATAAAAGCCAGATATAAATTCCAGCGGTAATCGCAAAAAATATATTGAGTATGAACGAAGGTAATTTTGCCTGTTCAAGCTGGTCTGATAACTGCGTTTGCCTCAAAGAAGTATTAAAATAAACCCGAAACAAATTTTTAAAATATCCGCGGAAAACGGTTTTGAAAATACCAAGTATCAACAAAACCCCACAAAGACTATAAAATAAAAATTCCTTCCCGGAGACGTGGCGTAGCTCCTCTACAACAAAAACGGGCTTCTCCTTTAAATTTAAATATTTGTTTTCAGAAAGAATCCTGGTAAAAGAAAGATCACGGGCTTGCAATAAAGGAGACTGTTGTGCAGAAACGGTAGTGTCCTTATGAACAAGAGTATCCACTGCTGATTTTTGTGCGATTAAAGATTTTCGATTTTTAAGTGGCGACTTTTTAAGAAAAGTATCCGTTAAAACAGGAATTCTGTTTATTTGTTTGTTTACTGTATCAATTGCTTTTTTCGGGTGAACAATTGTTTTTTTCTTTTGAATAATCGCAGTGTCGTTTTCCGCCGGTGAACTGTCTTGTACATTTTGGGCAAAAGATGGAAAGTGAAATACCAAAAGGACCAATAAAAATAAAAGAAATTCTTTTTTCATTTCATCAAAAATAGTTGATATATCCAAAATGTATCCTCGAAGAATTTCTAAGATCAAATTTCAGGTCATTCCTTTTTCCCAAAGCATAGCTTAAATTCAAAAGTCCAAATTTAGTTTCGAATTGTAAGCCCGCGCCACCGCTTAAAAAAGAATTGGAATAATCAGTCTGATTAAATTTTGTCTGGGTAAGGCCTGCATCCGAAAAACCGAAAAAATAGGAATTTGTTCCTACGAGATATCGGTATTCCACGGTAAAAACGGCATATTTACTCGCGTAAATACTCTCCTCATCAAAACCTCTTAAAAGCTGGAATCCTCCTATTCTGAATAATTCATTTTGAAAATTTTGGGGACTTTCAATGATCGCCGTATGTAGGGCAGTTTTGATTGTACTGCTTTTACCGGCAGGAAAATAGTGAGCGGCAGAAGCTACGATCTTCAACTGGTAGGTTTTCGGCTTAATGGAATCGTATAATTTATTAAAATCAAAAGCCGGATCATCCGGATCTTTAAGATTGATTATATCACTATTCCTGGTTGTTTTTTTAATTCCTGCTGTGGCAGTGATATCCAGTTCGTTTCCTTTCCTGGGATTATAGAAATAATTGGTATTTGTAAAATGATACCCAATCCCGATATTGGACGAGCTGACATCAATATTCGGCGGCAATTGTTTGGTTAAAATTATCTGTGGGGTGTCTATTCCTCCGCCCAACAAAAAATTCTGATCATTTTCATAAAATAATTTAAAGCTCTTATTGGGCGAAAGAACATATTGAAGTCCGATTATTTCAGTTAGCTGCAGATAAGAAGAATCTTTCTTTAAAAGATCAAAAGAAAGATCAATACCAATATTTGACTTAAAAATATATGGAACAGAATAAGCCAAATTAAGTCGTGGCGATTGTGCCTGTAATTGTTGCCAGTTCAATAAAATATTTTCTCCATTTCCAAAGCTGTTTTTCAGATTGAGATGAACGTCGGCAGTGATCTGGGCTTTGCCAGTGATAGTATTCGCCGGTGCAAAACCTACGAGCACGTTTACTTCACTGTTTGGTTTTGGCGCCAGGTATAAATTTAGTGAAGCGCCACTTCCCAACATTGTCAGGTCCCAGTTTTGCTGTTCCTGCACAAAAGGAAGTTCCTGGACGAGTTTATTTACCTGCTGAAGTTTCTCATTATTATAAAGGCTTCCTTTTGCTATACCCAAATAATGCTGCAGAAATGTATTTTTAATTTTTACTTTCCCAAAAACACGGATGCTATCTATGTGATACAGAGGCCCTTTTTCAGCAAATAATTCTCCTTTTATTTTATTGTTTTCTATTTGAATTTTTCGCAATCCTACTTGTGCAAATGGGTAGCCATTGTTTTGATAATATTCCAATATTTTTTGCTGCGAAACCTTAAGTTGTTGAAAGTGCAGATCTTTATTTGTAAATGAATTTTTATTCCAGCCACTGCTGCTCAATACATTTTCATCAATACTATCTGTAGATATAT
>JBDTJV010000374.1:0-6743 GCA_039935675.1 Ginsengibacter sp.
ATGAAACAGGGACTGGCCGCAGAAATTTATGATCTTAGCAAGGAATCTTTCCAAAGCGGCAAAGTGGTGAAGAAAGAAGTTTTAGTAAGAAATGGAATTAGCCAGGAAGACGCCAAAAAGATTGTGAAACTGATCAAAGATGAAAAATTCAAAGTGCAGACGGCAATAATGGATGATATAATTCGAATTTCCGCAAAGAAAATCGATGATCTTCAGACAGTTATACAAGCTTCCAAAAGTTGGGATCTCGGCCTGGCATTGCAATATGTCAACATGAAAAATTAGCGATTTTTCGTTTTGTCGATTTATTTTATTCCTTTACCTTTGCAGCCTTAAAAAATACATGGCAAAATCCATGTTGTAAATTAAACAAATATGAAAAAAGACATTCATCCATCAAATTACAGGTTCGTGGTTTTTCGCGATATGAGTAACGGTACTATGTTTTTGAGCCGTTCTACTGCTTCTTCTAAAGAAACTGTACAATGGGAAGATGGGAAAGACTATCCAGTGATCAAGCTGGAAATTTCCAATACTTCGCATCCTTTTTATACCGGTAAAAACATGCTGGTAGATACAGCAGGACGTATCGATAAATTCAGAAGACGTTACGAGAAAAAGAAATAATAATTTCTGTTTTGATTTTTTATCCCCCTTCATTGGGGGATTTTTTTTAATTTCATCGATCCCTTTTTCAATAATCCATGACATCGCATGAATATTTTGTTGGATGATATTTCTTTTAAAAGCGCGCTGTTTCCTTTTGGACAGGTTCGCTCTATCAGTCATACAAGGTGTGGTATTCTTACAATTTTTGAAAAGTGGCAGTTTTATTTTCCCGGCAAAGTATATGTGGCTTCAGAGAAATGGATCCGTGATTTTGATGAATCTCATTGTGTAAAATACCCTGCCAATTTTATCCCTTCCAATCAATTTTTAAAAGATATTTCCTTAAAAAAGGAGAAAATACCATTCACGCCTGGTTCTAAAATTCTTGAACATCCCTGGCAGATTTTTCAATTCAATAATTGGGCTATTCATGAAGATTTTCAAATGATCACAGAGGGAAGAATCTCTGTAAAAATTCCACCGGGCAATCAATCTATCTGCCTTGAAAAAATATTTATAGAACACGGCGCAAAAATAAATTTCTCCATTTTAAATGCGGAAACAGGTCCCATTTATATTGGCAAAAATGCGACAATAGAAGAAGGGTGTTTATTGCGAGGACCAATTTCTGTCGGTGAAGGTAGTCGGTTAAAAATGGGGACCAAAGTTTATGGTGCCACTACCATTGGGCCGTATTGTCTTGTCGGAGGCGAAATAAAAAATTCCATTCTTACTGCATATTCTAATAAAGGGCACGATGGATACCTGGGAGATTCAGTAATAGGAGAGTGGTGTAATTTGGGCGCAGGCACCAGTAATTCTAATCTGAAAAATAACGCTTCAACAATTAAGGTGTGGAGCAAAAAAGACAATGAGTTTGTAGCAGCAGGAAATAAATGTGGATTACTTATGGGAGATTATAGCCGTTGTGCCATCAATACTTCTTTTAATACAGGAACAGTTGTGGGCGTGTGTTGCAGTATTTTTGGAAATAATCCATTACCTAAATTTATTGACAACTTTACATGGGGAAGTGAAAAATATATTTTTGAAAAAGCGACTGCAGATATTAATAACTGGAAACAATTAAAAGGCCAGGAAATAACTGAAACTGAAATTGAATCATTAAAAAACATTTATCAATAAAATAAAAACAATGAGAAAACAAATAGCCGCCGCAAACTGGAAAATGAATCTTGATCTTCAGCAAGCCAACGAATTATTAGATGGAATTATCAGCAACAACATTTCTCTTTCTGCAGATCAGCAGGCCGTTTTTGGAGTGCCATTTCCTTATTTGCTTTTGGCAAAAGATAAACTGAAAGGGCAAAGCGGATTTTACGTGGCAGCACAAAATTGCTACACAAAAGAATCAGGTGCTTACACCGGGGAAGTAAGTGCTCCCATGTTGTCATCTCTTGAAATTGAGTATGTAATTATTGGCCACAGTGAAAGACGGGAATATTTTTCTGAAGACAATAATACACTCGCGCAAAAAGTAGATGTCTGTTTGAAAAATAATTTAAAACCTATTTTTTGTTGTGGCGAATCTCTGGAAATAAGAGAAAAAGGGAATCAAAATGATTTTGTGGAGAATCAGTTGAAAGAGAGTTTGTTTCATTTGGAAACGGGTGTTATTAATAATTTTGTTATAGCTTATGAACCAATCTGGGCAATAGGCACAGGTAAAACTGCAACCTCAGACCAGGCACAGGAAATGCATGCACATATCAGAAAAGTATTGGCAGATAAATACGGTAAGGATGTGGCAGAAACTATTTCAATTTTGTATGGGGGAAGCGTAAAAGCTAATAATGCGATAGAGATCTTTGGAAAGCCCGATGTAGATGGCGGACTGGTAGGAGGTGCATCTTTAAATGCAGGAGAATTCACAGAGATCATTAAAAGCCTGAAAGGGTAATAAGATGGCGAAAGAGAGGAGAATTGTAAAATTTTGATTACAATACAGGAACTGGTACTGTATTTTCTACATTTATGCTTTACAATTTTCTTCATCTATTCTAAACCTAAAAGTCAATCAAATGAAAAAGTTATTAGTTGCAATCCTTTTAATTGCAGGATCGTTTGGTTATGCGAATGCGCAAACCACTAAAACGACTACTCACAAAAAAGAAAAAACAACAGCGGTTGCTCATAAAGCGGCTACCGCCACAAAAACTAAAGTTGAAAAAAGTTCTTCCACTGCCACACATGTGAAAGCTGATGGTACAGCTGACAAGAGGTACAAAGAGAATAAAATGAAAACTACCACAACAGGACCCATGAAAAAGGACGGAACTCCTGATAAAAGGTATAAAGCGAACAAAAAATAATTTGGATTTTATTTTCAGTTTTTATGGCCGGTTTTCCGGCCATTTTTATTTGTGGAGGCTAATGTTTTCCGGTAAATCAACAATTAACCAGGATTTTCATTTTAAGCTTTTAGTCGGACTAAAAAAGATTCAGTTAATGCAGCGCTGCTTTTGAAAAAGAATTCAGTTTATTCAAATACAATTGTGTTTTATTCTCCTTATGAGACCGGTGATACATGGGATCAAATTTAGCACCGAGCACAATTTCACTAAGTGTGTAGGAGGTCCTGGTTACCACTGTATTTGAAAACATGTCATCAAAAGCTTTTACAAATACCAGGATCTCGCCCCTGGCATTCTTAAAATCTTCTTCTGTGAAGTCAAAAAGAGGACTTGTTTCTGTAATAGGATGTACAATTGTCCAACTTAATGTTAAAGAATTTACAGTTCGGTATTCCAAAGGAAGCTGGTAAAATTTATTAACCATTGTTCCATTCTCTTCCACAATTAAACCGAGCGATACTTTTGCTTCAACATCTGTTAAGGTAGTATTTTTAAAAGGCGCCAGCCGAAGCATGATTGCGCGTCCATTATGAAATGGCGCAAGCAACGCATTTTCGCTAAACTTTATGTATGCTTTTGGCCTTGAAAATCTGCCGTAAAGTAAACCTGTGACCACTGCAATTGACAAGAGACCTGTGAAAGCTTCCAACGCAGCTATAATACTTGCTACAAAGCCGTTTGGGCTTATCCTGCCGTATCCAACTGTTGTAAAAGTTTGACAGCTAAAGAAAAAAGCTTCTTCGATCTTTTCAGTTAAGGTATGTGGGGTTTCACCTACAAGGCGGCTTATTCCAAAAAGAAGGTAAATGCCCGCAAACACAATATTGATCAGGACGAAAAATAAAAGGATTATTAATAGGAATTTATATCTTGGCAAATCAAGCAAAACATGATACCAGCTTGTCCGTCGTAAAAAGCCTATCCCTTTTATTTCAACATTTGGCTTACCGTTTTTGTTAACGAACCTACCGCCATAATCTGAAGTATTGACACCAAAACCTGTGTTGATCTCTGATTTTGCTCTTGGATTTATCCTGAAAGAATTAAACATAAATTTACTAACTGTATTTTGAACGATGCGGAAATTGTAAAAATAAATGTAAGAGAATTTATTTTAGCAAAAGATGATTTTTATGATGGATACATGAATATTACTATCAATGATTTATTTTCGGTTAAACTTAATGTCCTGCATTTTTTAAAAAATGAAACAATTATTTCTTTATAAAGTTTATTGTTACCATAAAAAATTGTTTTTATTTTTTGTGATTTTTGCGGCTATATCGGTCGCCTGTAACCTTGCCGGAGATGAGGTCACGCCCTTTTATGTTTGGGGTATGTATTCTCAAAAAGAAAAAGCGCCAGTGTATTATCCAATTTATGAAATTACAATAAATGGCAAATTGGTGGATTATACAACCGGATTTTTTCCGGCAAACCGTTTCTTTTTACAATCCCCGCTTTCTTATTATTTACAAATGAAACAAAATGGTGATCCTGTAAAATTATTTCTTCAGAAAAAAATGGGATCAACCTATTTTCATGTTCTCCCTAATGAATCATCGGTATTCAATTCTTCACAAAACATAGAAAAATTTCCAAACTGGTATAAGAAATATCTTGAGCAAACGACTGGAATAAACATCGAAACTTTAAATGTGGAATTATTGAGAGGAACTTATAATATAAAAAACCGGGTTGAGATTATTCACTCAGATTCTTTAATTAATGGCGACTAAGACAAGTGAAATTTATTTAACGAATCAGCCTGAACATTTTATTTGCAGGCTGGTGTTTTCGTTCATTTTTCTTGATCTTATTATGTCCGGATTTTCCAATACGTTGATCCATCAGCTCCAGTCTCCGGTTTTGATCTTCCCTTATATAGATCCTACTTTTTGGATTATGCATTTGCTACGCATTCCCGAATTTATTTCTTCAAATCATCTAATCGCCTGGAGTTGGGATTTTGCTCTTTTTGGCTCATGCCTTGGTATTATAATTTATCCGGGTAAAAAGCAATTAGTAGCGGTTTTCCTGTTTTTATATTTTATATACTACATTATTTTCAATTCTTTTGGTGCACATCATACTCATTCTCTTATCCCCGTTTTGATGGCGCCTGTTCCTTTTTTATTTTCGAAAAAATCTTTTTTATTCTGCTGGGAAGGATTGCGATATTTTCTTTTATTTTCTTACTCTGCTGCTTTTTTTTGGAAATTGTTACGGTTATCGTGGCTTTTCAAAGAGCAGGGTGTGCTGATAATGAAAGAAAATCTAACGCCCTATTTGTATTTTAATCCCCACTCATTTCTTTCTCAGATTTATTTTTATTTTTTAGATCATCCGGGATTGACTCAATTTTTTCTGTTATCAGGTTTTGTTTTTGAAGGGATATTTATAATCGGTTTTTTTACTAAAAAATATGATAAGTATTTACTGATACTTTCATTGATTCTGCCTTTTGGCTTTTGGTTTTTTGCAGATGCAGTTTTTATCGAACAAATAATTCTTAGCCTCACTTTGATTCCAATCGCTTTCTATTCAGGCATGGAAAATTCTTTTAAAATTCAAACCGGGATAATAAATAAAAAACCATTATCACATTAATTGTTTTTTCCAAAGACTTTTTAATCCTGTTTCCAGTAAAGCGACAAATAGCAATGATTTTCATTTTGTCTTTCAAATTAAAGACTTCTTAATTCTTTAAAAACTTTACAATAAAAAGGAGCACGTTTTCACATGCTCCTTTTTATTAAATTAATAGTAAGATTATTTAAAATCATCCATTGTCAATCCACTGTTGACTTTTAAATCAGTTATTTTTAGTGGAATTGTAAAACCATTTTGAATAAGTGTTTCGGAGTAAGGAAACTGTATACCGCTTACTTCCTTGTAGTCACCATAGATAACACTGGAAGCACTATTTCCGGATGATACTTCTTTTTTCACTTTCAATCCTGTCTTTGCATCAAAATATTCTTTTAATTCGGAGCCTGCCAGAGAAGTTATGTTTACTACATAGACATCTTTTCCATCAAGTTCTGCCATAAATGGCAGTATGGATAATTTATATCCCTGATCTTGAAAATGTAGTTCAGGAAAAAGCTGTGCTTGTTCCTTTATCCTTTCTCCACTCTCTTTATTCGTTTTTTGTGGCTGTCCCATGGCCATAAGGTTTATACTATCTCCGTTCACTAAAATCTTCTGCATTGTTCTTTTTAAGGAAGGTAATGAGATAGATAACAATAGATGATCAGGAGATTTATATTTCATATCTCTTTCAATTTCCTGTCCTTGAACCGTTCCTTGAGCAGTACTTGAAAAATCCTGAATGGCTTTAATTTTGTCCTCTCCTCCGGCTGCTTTAAGGTAATTGTCAATTACCTGAATAGCTGTAAGTCCTGCTGGTACAGGCTTTAATGGCGCTGCTTCGTAGGTATTATTAGAAGGGTTTATGTCGGGATAGTCGTGATCAGGATCGATAGTAACTTTTTCAATTTCGGAAGTGGAAGGATAAGAAAAAGTCCATTCTCCGCCTCTTTGCCAGATTTCTACAGGTAAAGTTAAAGAATCTTTTGTGCCATTTTTTTGTTCTATAAGTAATGGAACCGGAAGAACCATCTGGTCGTTATTTACTAGAGTAATTAATGCGCCTTTCTTGGGATCATCATCTACATATTTTACACCGGTAACTCCCTGGTCCAGTTTTGAGTTGGTAAAAAACCAACCTCGCCAGAACCAGGATAAGTCTTCCCC
>JBDTJV010000375.1:0-2548 GCA_039935675.1 Ginsengibacter sp.
CAATCGTTATTACAATAATCACAGTAAGCTTCCAGGCAATAAAGGCAGCGGTGGCCAATCCTGTAGATAGTTTGAGAAGTGAATAGTGAATGGTAAATGCCAAAAGGCAAAATAAGAATTTTGAATATTTGTTGTTTTACTATACATAACAGTTATCTATAAACGAAAATGAAATGTTAATAAACTATCTTAAAACTGCCTGGCGCAATATGAAAAAACATAAAGGTTTTTTTGCGCTCAATTTTGTTGGACTCTACATAAGCGTTCTTTGTTGTTTATTGATTGCATTAATTATATTACACGAAACGAGTTTTGATAAACCGGCAAACGATAGTTCCAATATTTACAGGGTAGTAGAGAGTTCTGTTTCAGCGAATGGAAAAACCTACACGCCTGTAACTCAATACCCACTTGCAAATGCAATGCGCGCAGCTATGCCGCATGAAAAACTGATCTCACAAATACATTATTTAAACAGAGGACTTATTTCTTTCAGCGATAAAAAATTTAAAGAGGAAAAGATCGTTTTTGCAGATTCTGTTTTCCCAAGGCTTTTTTCGTTAAAAGTAAAACAAGGAAGCTTAAAAAGAGCGCTGGCAGAACCAGGCTTTGCCATTCTGACTGAAACAACAGCCCACAAATATTTTGGTAATGAAGATCCGGTAGGAAAGCGTTTTAAAATGGAAAACCTTATTGACTTGCAGGTAGCTGCTGTAGTTGCTGACGCGCCTTCCAATACTCATTTGCCCTATAATATGATTCTTGCATTTTCCAATTTAAGGCCTGAATTTATCGGGGGCCTTCCACTGGATCAATGGGGTGTTAGTTCACAGGGATTTACCTACATTGGCCTGCAAAATAAAAATCAAATAAAGCAGACTGAAGCGGAGCTTAATGCTATAGCCAAAGAACATCTGAATGATGAAAAACGAGGAGAAATTACCAGTCTTTCCCTTCAGCCTTTACCTGACATTCATTTTAATCAATTGTACGCAGCACACAATCCGTCCTATACTATTAATTACGATTACTTATACCTGGTTGGTGCTATCGGGTTATTTTTAATTATAGCGGCATGTATTAATTATGTCAATCTTTCTACAGCGCTTGCGATTAAAAAATCAAAAGAAGTGGGTGTTAGAAAAACATTAGGCGCTACACGTAAAGATCTTATCAAACAATTTTTGTCAGAAACATTTTTTCTTACGGGTTTAGTTATAGTGGCAGCCGCTTTATCCGTCCGGCTTTTTATTCCTTCGTTAAATACGTTTTTAGGCAGAAATATTCCTCTTGAATGGTTTCACCTAAACAGCGCGCTTATATTAATCAGCTTATGGTTATCAATTTCACTTCTATCAGGATTTTATCCTGCGTTGGTACTATCGGGATTTAATCCTGTTACCGCGCTAAAAAGTAAAGCTGCCACGCCAAAAGCGTCTGTAAATAATTTACGCAGAGGATTGGTAATTTTCCAGTTTTTAACAGCACAGGTTTTAATCATCGGCGCATTGGTAGTTGCCAAACAAATGAATTTTATACAATCAAGATCATTAGGGTTTAATAAAGAAAATGTTGTTGATATCTTTCTTCCCGGAAACAAGCCGGAGCAATTGAAGATATTGCATGATAAATTGTCTGTCATTCCGGGTATCAAAAGTTTTAGTCTTTCATTGGGTGCACCTGTTTCAGAGGACGGAGTTTCCACCAGTTTCAATACAAAAGAAAAATATGCCACTGAAAAAATTGATGTATCTGTAAAAGCCGCGGATGACAACTACTTGAAAACTTACGGATTGCAGTTAACCGCAGGACGCTGGTTTGATGCTGATGATGAAAAAAAGATTGATAATTCAATTCCCGATTCTTTAAAAAATTATGCATTTGTGTTGAACGAAACTGCAGTAAAGGCGCTCGGATTTTCTTCTGCCCAGGATGCATTAGGAAAGTATGTAACTTTTGGAATGAATGATATTTCAGCCCCTGTTATTGGCGTGGTAAAAGATTACAATACCTCCTCTCTACATGATGCCATTAAGCCCGTGCTGATGATTGAGTTTCCCTTTTTTTATTACGACGCGGGAATAAAATTAGCAAGTGGAAACCCCTCCACTACCCTATCTGCCGTAGAAAAAGCCTGGTCTTCTGTATATCCGGAACATTTATTCGAGAGCAATTTTTTAGATGAGAACATTGCCAAATTATATGAAAATGACCAACGGACGCAGCAGTTGTTCAACATCTTTGCTTTTCTTTCTATTATAATCAATGTGCTTGGCCTTGTCGGTTTACTATCATTTATGATCGAACAAAAAACAAAAGAAATAGGAATCAGAAAAATATTAGGAGCTTCCATGAAAGACATCTCTTTTATTTTATCAAAAGATTTTTTACGCCTGATCATTATTGCTTTTTTTATAGCAGCGCCGGTTGCGTGGTTACTCATGAACAGATGGCTCCAGGATTTTGCTTATCGCACTTCGGTAAGCTGGTGGGTTTTTGCTGTAGCGTTTTTAGCAGCATTTGTTATAACCTGCATTGCGGTTGGATT
>JBDTJV010000376.1:0-3420 GCA_039935675.1 Ginsengibacter sp.
TGCCATTTTGTGCCCCCATCATAGCAGCCAAATTCATTTCAGAACGGCCTTCGCCATTATTCGTTAAATACATTTTTGAAGTACTTTTTACGGTGCCATGCTCTTTTGTAGTACTCTCAATTGCATATTCATAATATATTCCACTGCCACCGTTTGCAGTTTCATAAGTTTTAATAGCGGCTACAGAATCGGCAAGAGAAACACCGCCTCCGCCTGTGAGATTACCCAGGCTTTTACCAAGTAAGTCGCTCATAGAAGTGTCGTTCGGATTGTCCTTTGCAGCTTTTGCAAAAGCGCCGAGAACGCCGCCAACGGCTGCGGTATCTACATCAGAAGAATTGTTTTTGGATTTTGGTTGAGTTATCCCATCAATTGCTTTGTTGGTAGCATCATCTGCCTTTCCGTTTGCCCGGTTTTGGGTAGTTTGTTTTACCTGATTCAGTATCTTTTTTAAAAATTGAGCATGAAGCGAATTCGCTGACATTATAAAAAGAAATGAAATAACGATGCTTTGTACTGTAATTTTTTTGAATTTCATGATTAGAAGTTTTAGAGTAATAACTATTAATAAAATTTATACCTATTTGATTCGGCTAACTACCGAAGGCATTCCAACATTATAAAAGTAATTTTCATTGCAGGATTCCAAACGATTCTTTTAATGATGGAATGAATAACCTTTATAAAAATAGAATCATCCTAAAGGCCTAATGGCAAATAACCGACGAACGTATTCTTAAAATCGTCAGAAAATCAAAAGGGATTTTTGCGTAGTTTTATAAAAGATGGTTTACTACAAAGATTTTAAGAATGCAAACTCCTGAACTACATCTTAAGTATGTAATCGTTGACGACGACGAAATAGGCCGTGCAGCGGTGGAACTAGAAGCCGTGAAATTTCCCTTTCTTCAAAAAATTGCGTCGTGCTGTAACCCGGTTGAAGCGCTGGAAATAATCGCGCTTTCTAATCCTGAAGTTATTTTTTTAGATATTGAAATGCCTGGAATTTCAGGCATTGATTTTTTGCGTAAAAAAAATCATTCAACTGCTCTTCCGGTTCTCATTACCTCTCATCCGGAATTTGCTTTAGAAGGTTTTGAACTGGAGGTATTTGATTATTTATTAAAACCGTTTTCTTCTGAAAGATTTGCAAATTGCGCTTTTCGCCTTCATGATTTTTTTCAAATGCGTACAAAGGCTTATGCTTTTGATACGGAACAGGAAAATAATTTTATCATCATTAAACAAGGATACGATAAATATAAAATTGCAATAGGCGAAATTTTATATTTGGAGGCAATGAAAGATTATACTAAAATCGTAACGGTAGGCCAACAATACCTGGTTTTATCCACTCTGAATGGCATTATAGAAAAATTACCGGAGAATAAATTCGTTCGTATCCATCGTAGCTATGTAGTTAATAAAAATAAAGTAGATTCGGTTCAAAAAAATAAGATAAAAATCCATTCTATGGAGTTACCCATTGGGAAATTATACAGTCACGTATTCAATTTTCCTGAATGAATCTTTTTTTTCAATGTGAATGTTTAAATTGCTGATAATTTAACCCTGCCAAATGAAACGCTCCATATTTATACTTTTTATTTTAGTAGGTGGTTTCGTTCTACAGGCAAAGTCCCAGGCTCCTGATTTATCAAAAATTAAATACGAAAACCAAAAAGTAAAAGCATGGCTTGCTTACTGTGCCGAACTTCGCTTAAATAAAAATGGAGCAAAAGATAATTACATCACCTTGCAACAGGCAGGATTAAAAGGCTTGCAATTAGTAAAACCAAATGATGATTCGGACAAAGCAAGGTTTTTTTTATATACAGCGCTTGGATGTTATTACCAGGTCAAATTTGATAGTGCACAATATTATTTTTACCAAAGCCTGAAACATGCCCAGGCTTCAGCATCTGCAGGAATGATAGTGGACGCCTGCGCAGCACTTATTCCACTCAACATTCAATTGCGCCAGGCTGAAAAAACCGACAGTTGTAAAACAATATTAGAATCCATACTTGATACCACTCATAATCCAAAAATATTGCAGGATGGCTACTCGGCTATGGGAAGCTATTATCAACATAAATCTTATTACAGTACCGCTCAGGATTACATTCTTAAAAGTATTGAATTAAGAAAAAAGGAACTGGACACAACACAAAATGATAAATTAAAAGCCGACTACGCAATTCAATGCTATCTTCTTTCAAAACAATACCAGAACAGTGAAGTTTTGTTTGATAAGAGCCTTGCGATATTAAAGGAAGGGCAGCCTTATGCAAATAGCTCTCCTGCTGTATCCACCCGCTATTTAAGTTCCTTTGTTGAAATTTACTCTTTACTGGGAAACATTGATTCGGCGCTGCATTATAAATCACTTTTAGAAGAACGTACCAAAAATAGCCCTGTGGTTCCCTCTGAACTTGTGTCAGCTAATATGAATATTGCCAAATATTATATTGACCATCAAAAGGCTGATTTGGCATATCCCTACGTAATAACTGCGGATACGCTTGCTTCAAGGAGCAAATCTCCGATACTTATTTACCAGGCTCAATTATGGAATGGAAGGTACCTGGAACAAGTTGGAAAATTCAAAGAAGCCATTGTCTCATTATCCCAATCACTTCCTGTAGCGAGACAAATTAATAAGGAGCAATACCTGGAAGGTTTAAAATATATGGCTATTGCTCAAAGGGGGGTTGGAAATAGTAATGAAGCAATTCAATATTATGTACAATATATTCAACTTTCCGATTCGCTGACAAAAGAAACTGTTTCGAGGAATTTTGCTGACCAGGAAACCCGGTACCAAACAAGCCAGAAAGAACAGAGAATCACTTCACTCAATAATCAAAACCTGTTAAATATATTAGAGTTGCAAAACGCCTCCCGAACCCGTTTGCTTCTTATAATTGGATTAATATCGCTTGGTATTATCTCTCTTCTTTTATATTTTATTTACAGAAACCGTGAGAAACTTAATAAAGTATTACATGATCGTAATACCCAGCTTGATGAATTGAATAACCAACTCGCTACCGCGAATGAAACCAAAGCAAAATTATTTGGAATAATTGGCCATGATTTGCGGTCGCCCGTAAGCCGGATAGTGCAAATGTTGAAAATACAAAAAGAAAAGCCGGATTTGTTAAATGAGGATTCAAAAAAACATTACGAAGAAAATTTAAAACTTGCTTCAGAAACTGTTTTGGAAACAATGGAAGACCTTTTATTGTGGAGCAAGAGCCAGATGCAACATTTTAAACCTGAAATGAGAAATGTTTTGATAACAGAAGTTGTAGAAAAAGAATCTTCTTTTTTGAAAGAACATGCTGATAGTAAAAATATTCTTATTCAAAATGAAATACCGAAAGGTTTTTCTTTAAAAACAGACGAAAGTTTTTT
>JBDTJV010000377.1:0-6004 GCA_039935675.1 Ginsengibacter sp.
GAAACTTCGGACGTTTATAAAAGTGAAAATGGTAAAGACTTTGTAATTACAAATGGATTGATAACCCGGGAATTTCGTGTTCAACCATATTTTGCCTGCTTTAGTTTTCGCAACCTGGTGACTGGAAAAGAAATGATAAGGGCCATTCAGCCGGAAGCCGCAATAGAAATTGATGGTACTAAATATAATATTGGTGGTGTAAAAGGGCAGTTTGAATATGGCTACATGAAATACGATTGGCTTGAAAAATTCAAGGCCGATCCTGCAGCTTTTCAATTTGTAGATTTTTCAATAAAAAATATTCAACCACGATTTCCCTGGACACCAGAGCGGTGGACTTTAGACAAACAATGGCCGCCTAAAGGGAAAGAAATCATTTTTTATTTTAAATCACCTTTAAAAGAATTCGGAGGTATAAATGTCGGGGTTCATTATGAGATCTATGATCATTTTCCTCTTATAAGTAAATGGATAAGTGTTGAAAATAATAGTACAAAAGAAATAACCATCAATTCATTTAAGAATGAAATATTGTCTGTAGTGGAAGAAGAATCTGTAGTAGGTGGCGATGGGCAAATGGCGACACCTCATATCAATGTCCAAAGTGATTATTCTTTTGGTGATATGACTTCTAAATATGCAGATCATACTACATACTGGCTTCCTGATTCTTTATATACTTCGCAGGTAAATTACAATCTACAAACTCCCTGTCTTTTGGAAAGCAAGCCACCCATAGGCCCGGCTTACCGTTTACAGCCACATCTAAAATTTGAAGCCTTTCATACTTACGAGATGATGTATGACAGCTATGATAAAGAACGGTGCGGTCTTGAGGAACGGAAAATGTATCGCATACTGGCACCGTGGGCAACTGAAAATCCTATTTTCCTGCACCTTACTTCTACTGATCCCACAATCGTAAAAGCCGCCGTTGATCAATGTACGGCTACGGGTTTTGAAATGATCATTCTTAGTTTTGGAAGCGGACTCGATATGGAAGATACCAGTGAAGCCAACATTCAAAAAATAAAATCGTTGGTAGATTATGCGCACAGCAAAGGAATTGAAATGGGCGGATATTCGTTATTCTCCAGCAGAAGCATTGATCCCAAGGATGATGTGATCAATCCCAAAACCGGGAAACCTGGTGGTGCTATTTTTGGCAACGCACCATGCCTGGGAAGCCAGTGGGGACTGGATTACCTGCAAAAATTAAAAACATTTATTTCAAAAACAGGTTTTGATTTATTAGAACACGATGGTCCATACCCTGGAGATATTTGTGCATCTACGACGCATCCTGGTCATGATGGAATGAATGATTCACAATGGAAACAATGGTGGCTGAGTATTTCTTTTTACCGCGAACTTAGGAAAAAAGACATTTACATAAATGCACCTGATTGGTATTTTTTAAACGGAACTAATAAAATAGCAATGGGTTACCGGGAAACTGACTGGTCATTACCACGTGACAGGCAGGTAATCATCGAACGTCAAAATATTTATGACGGCACCTGGAATAAAACCCCTTCTATGGGTTGGACATTTGTACCGCTAACTCAATATCATGGAGGTGGCGCCGCGGCTACGCTTGAGCCTTTATCTGAACATCTGAAAGATTATGAAGCTCACCTTGTTCAGAACTTTGGAAGTGGAGTGCAAGCTTGTTATCGCGGCCCACGTTTGTTTGATACACCAGCCACAGAAGCTCTTGTAAAAAAAGAAGTAACCTGGTATAAAAAATACCGCGACATTTTAAACTCGGATATCATTCATCTGCGTCGTGCGGATGGCAGGGATTGGGACGGGATTTTGCATATAAATCCGGAACTAAAAGAAAAAGGTTTGTTGATGATTTACAACCCGCTGAATGTACCGGTAAGCCGAAACATAAAAGTCCCTTTATACTATTCAGGATTAACCCAATCCGCCATGGTCAGCGAAAAACAAGGCATTCCAAAAAAGATGCGACTGGATGAAAACAGCAATCTTACATTACAGGTAAGCATACCCGCAAATGGATACAATTGGTACCTTTTCGAATAGAATAAAACCTACTTCATATAGCGCAACAACATTACAATTCGCTGACTTTATATAATATTAGCTTTTTCGTCTTTAAGCGTTTTGTATTTTGTTTTCTTTAAGTGAACCATTCGCCAAAAAAAAAGGCTAAGGATCAATCATAACATGCGCATGATAAGTACCCGGATCCATGATCCATGGCATGCCGGGAGCGGACGGTTTTGTAGGTAAACCAGAAGTGGCCGCTGTAGCAAAAGGAATATAAATGACATAACGTAAATAGCCATTTTTTACCTCGCCCGTTGTATGGTTAACATCTTTTTCACTGGCGGTATAAACATACAAGGTTGTAGGTGTTACAGGCATCTTCAAAGAACCTTCCTTTACTTCTTTTCCGCGTTCATCAAATAACTGTTTGTCTTTCATTCCTTGCTTTCTTAGTTCACGGCCTCTTTCCATAAGTGGCTCCAGGTCTTTGTTATAGCAGGCCACTGAAAAGCCTGTATCCTTTGGATTGTCAGCCAGGCAAATCATTTCGTTCGTGCCTTTTTTAATGACAACAAGTTGGCCATCCGCATCGTAACCATAAACGGTTGCACTATCTCTTTTTTCCGGAGGTGCGGCCAATAATGCCAGCTTTATTTGCATTTCGGCATTGGGTACATCTTTTTTAAAAGGAAGTGTTTCCAATTGCGTAGGCACCGTCTCTTTCACCAGATTGGATGAATCGCTCGTAGGAGGTGTTGTCTTGTTTTGGGTATTGCATCCCCAACAAAAAACAGTTGCTGTCAAAAATAAAAGAAGCGTTTTCATTTGAAATGATTGAGTTGATAAAAGATAGTGCGATTCGCCTGTTTAAAGGTAGGTTTTTTGCACTTAACTCTCCTTACGAAAATGGTTCAAATCCCCGGCGACCCACGAAAGCTGGACGATACGTGTCATTCAAGAATGAATCTTCCTTAAAAATTCAAGTAGTCTTCATATATTTCAAAATCAAATCTCCCTTTGGTAATATGAATTGAGTCACCAATATTGCCATCAAAAAGGCCTGATAACTTTATATACTTTTGGTTCGAAGAATAATTAGTTTCACTAACAGAAACAAAATAAAGTGTGGCAATTCCCTCGAAATTTCTCAATGAAGAATCCTGTAAAGTAACAGGGACTGAGTTTAAAAACCGCTGACCGTTAAAAGCCAATAAATTTGTTTTATTGAAAACTGAAGGAACAGGCATCAAAAAAGAAATGGATTGATATGCAGATTTTAAATAGGTTGAATCGTTCCGATAAATATTCCATTTGAAATGTAAGGTATCAACAGTGCTGCCGGTAGAATCTTTTTGTAATATTGGAGTAAACGAGCCTGTATTTACGAAAGATTTTCCGTTTACATAAGTGGTAGCAACATTATATCCGCGTGATGTAAACCTACTCAATCCGGGATCGTCGGGGTCAGGGTAAAAATTGGAGAAATGACAGGTGGTTAAAAAGACCAACGGAATAAAAAAAAGATGAAAGTTTTTAGAATAATTCATTTGGAGATATTAAATTTTTGTATGGGAAATATAGTGCTGGATATTGTTTCATTTTCATTTTTCATTTTTTCTTCTGGCTTCCTAATTATTTTTTATTATAAAAAAGTTTATATCCGAAAGAAAGCTCCAGGGGCGCTGTTTTATGAAAAGATAGCGAATAGTGGTCAGGTCCTGATGCTGACGAAGGGCTTTGAACCCTCATCATTAAAAACATATCCTGTTTTCGTTTATGAAAATTGTAAGTGCCTGCAATAGATGCATATAAACCGGAAAACCTTGTATTCACATCAGGATTCAATACTTCATAATTTGCCATATCATAATTTCTATATTTAACCTTGAATAGTTCGGTACAAATACCCATTGAAAGATTCAAAGTAAATCGGTTATTTTTTTTATTAGTGTATAAGACAATAGCTCCTCCGACGCCGATTGATTGAATATTCAAATTGGTGGCTTCGGTCAAGACCACATGTTCAGACAACTGTGAACTTGTAGTAAATGCATCAGCTTTAGATAGCCTGGTGAAACAGGTTCCCTGGATTGATTCAATGAAAAATGACGAGTGTTTAAACGGCTCCCAGCGTAATGTAACAGGAACCGTATAAAATGGCCTGGCATTATTTAGGTCTGTTGATATTCCCGTGGAAAGAGCAATAAACGACTGGGCATTTGCCTGGAATGAAAAAAAAGAAATCAAGATATATATGCAGTTCGCAAATGTTTTCATAAGTAGCGTCTATTGGTGGTAAAGCTAATTACAAAAAATGGCAAAAAAGAATAAGTAGGAATTTTATACCCTATGAAATGAAGTGGGAGAAAGATCTTTAAAAATACCTGCGCAATATGGCTTACATAGATTTTTTAGGATAATAAATAACACTCAGAACAAATTAATGACCCTTTTTACATAAAGCTTTTAAAATAAGGAAAGAGAAGAAAATAGTAATCGTAACTATTTGTTCTTTTACTATAATAAAAGTTTTTTCGATGATTATTTGAAGATTAATTAGAAGGAATTTCAAACGGAAAAGTTCCAAAAATAAATCCCGTAATACGAGCTATATTTCCACAATATTTTTTGTTTTAAATCGTTTGGTCTTATAAATTACGTTCCGATATGGCAAGGCCATAATAACAAATACTAAAAACATAATACTACTGCAGTGAGTGATAAATTAAAATTAATTTACAAGCCGTTTATAATAATAGCCTTTTGTATTATTGTGGGCTACACCTTTCTGAATTGGTTTTTGTGCATAAAACTTGAGGCCATTTCCATCAATGAAGACATCGTTAATTTATGGATACCGTTTGCGCTTCCCTGGATACCGATCCTGATCTGGTTGCGGCCACGTATTAAGTTATTGAATTTAAAAAGAAAAAAAGGAGATCTTCCGGGCCTTTATATTTTTATTGCAGGCTTTGCTATCGTTGCTCCAACTATTATTGCGCAGGCATACCTGGAAACAGCGACGGGTGAGTTAACTCAAATTACTACCGTAGCTCAATTTACGCAGCAAAAAGCTACCAAATATTATTCAGTTAAAAATTTATACATAGATAAAAATCATGTGGGCGTTCAAAATTCTTTTGATGTTAGCGGCAAACACAGTGAGTATTTTAATATGAATTTATTCGTGGTATTGCCCATCCTGAATGCTGCTGCAGATACCTCTTCACAGGATTGTTTGGCATGGTATGGAATAAAATACCACGATCAAATAAGCAACCGGCTTGATAACAATGCTAAAGAAGAACGCTTTAAAAAATTTACCAATGAAAGCCAGGCAGATTTTGATCAAAAGAATATAAACCAATTTATTTATCTCGACAGAATCGGGAATACGGATAACCATAAAGGTTACATTGCAGCGATTAAAAATAATAAACGATTTTCAGATGCATCTACAACCGTTTTAATCCCGGTAAATGAACCATTTGCCGCAAGAAATGGAAATAAGCTTGCCTGGATCTTTGGATCATTTGCTATTGGAGCTTTCGTTTGGCTTTTTATGGTATTAATTCCAAAATTAGATGAAGAGGCTTTGACGAAATTTAATAACGGAGAAAGGCCAAAAGAAACTGGTATCAAAGAAAGCTTATCATTTTTTTTACCAAAAGAGGGTTATTTTATTACTCCCATTATTATAGATCTCAATATTTTTATTTTTCTCATTATGGTCTTTTCGGGTCTTGGATTTATGTCGTTTAAAGCGGTTGATCTTTTAAACTGGGGAGCTAATTTCAAGCCGTCGACAACCAATGGAGAATGGTGGCGCTTGCTCACAAATATTTTTCTCCATGGTGGCTTCATGCATCTGTTTGCAAATATGATAGGGCTTTTATTTGTCGGAATTTTGCTTGAGCCCCGGTTAGGGAAAAAGAGTTATGCGATCATATACCTTGCAACAGGAATCGCTGCAAGCCTTACCAGC
>JBDTJV010000378.1:0-5838 GCA_039935675.1 Ginsengibacter sp.
AGGCATCTTTTCTTTCATCATTTTTAACAAGATTAAAAACTATCGAGGATTCTTTTTCCTCTTTACTCATTTTGGTTTTAACCGGAATCGTAAAACCATACAATTTCTTCAAATATACATTCAGCATTTTTGCTTCATGAGATGCATTTTCTGCGGCAATAATTGACGTTGATGCTGAAAAATTAAAATTCCCGGAATGCATTTCCATTGAAACCGGTTCAGGCACAATGACGACTTTGGTTTGAGCAACTGCCATTATAGTTAAAAATAAAAGTGGAGAAAAAAGAAGTTTTTTCATGCAAATATATTTTGGGTGAAAGGCGAATATCTTATTTTAAAACGGGAAGAACAATTTTAGATTTTTTCCTTGGATGAAAGTTAGGCATTGGCAATATCTTCTGATAAATTCGAAGCTGGATCATTAGAAATAGAAACGTTATTCTTTCCAAGAAGTTCTGTGAAAGTATCTTTTGTCAATCCGGCCATTTCGGCTGCCTCTACAAGCGATAGTGTCCCTTGCTCATAAAGCATTTTTGCTACAAGCAGCGCAACTTCTTTGGTATCCATATTTAACCTTTCCGGAATACTAAGTGTCACTGTTTTCATGGGTCAAATTTAATGAACTTTTTTCACGGAAGTATTTTATTGATCTCTACGAAAATTATTAGAAATCTAAAACGAAAATCAATCTTTTTTATTCGTTTACTATCCGGCGACGCGAAGCTTTTTCTTCCAGAAAAATAAAAATAATTTATTCTAAAACGGGCAAAATAATTCTTGATGCATGTTCTTTGTCATGGTAAATAAGTATCGTTGATTTCTCAAAATCGGATTCATTGGCTTCAGGAATCCGCATAAATTTTTGGGGATTCATGTCAACTAATGGAAACCAGCTGCTTTGCACCTGCACCATTATTTTATGGCCTTTTTTAAAAGTGTGACAAACATCATTCAAATTTATTTTTACCTCACTTATTTTTCCGGGTATAAATGGCTCGGGATGAACATAATCATTTCTGAATTTTCCGCGCATTACTTCAGCACGTACGAGTCTCTCAAAGTCTGGCTTCCTCTCCGCCCCCTCCACGGTAGGAGGAGAAGAAATCTCATTCGCCGGAACTACGTCTATCAATTTTACTACAAAGTCTGCATCAGTCGTCGAAATACTGGCAAAAAGATCTGCAAGAATAGGTCCGGTAATAGTAATATTTTCATTTAGAACCGGCGATTCATACACCAACACATCTTTCCTGGATGCAGCAAAACTTTGATCTTCTACCATATATTCATTATTTCGACTTTCCTGCACTTTTGCGGTGTAGGGAACCGGGTTAGATGGATCACTGATGTATTCATCTGAACTATTTTCTCCATTATTTTTTTGTGTAGATAACTTTTTATCAGCACCAAAATAATAAGTCACTTCAGAAATGTTTTTGGGTGGCCATTGATTAAAATGACGCCATTCATTAGTGCCGGTTTGAAAAACGGTGGCTTCAGAAGTATTCCATGATCCTTTATCTTTTAAGAAATAATTGAAAAATATTGTTTGCAAACTATCCTGGAAGTACTGGCTTGTGTTACTTCCAAAATCATAAGTTCCGAATTTATTCCACCCATTTCTTGCCCACGCGCCGTGAGTCCACGGGCCCATTACAAGATAGTTTTGATTATCAGGACTTTGTTTTTCGATGGCCTGATAAGTATGCAAAGAGCCAAAAAGATCTTCGGCATCAAACCAGCCTCCCACAACGAGTGTAGGAATTTTAATATTTTTTAAATAGGGACGAATATTTCTTTTTTGCCAGTAATCATCATAAGTATCGTGGGTTAAATATTCATTCCAGATATAACTTCGATGCTCAAAATATTTTTCAGATTGCGTATTTTTAATCGGGCCAAGATTTAAAAAAAACTGGTAAGCGTCATTTCGTGAAGCGTCGAACATAGAAGAGCCATAGTCTTCTGTTGGCCCTGTTCTTTCTTTTCCAAAATAATTCATAAAATCAAAATTATCCATTAGAAAAAAAGCGCCATTGTGATTTGCATCATCACCAATAAATTCATCAGTTACCGGCGCTTGAGGACTTACTGCTTTTATGGACGGATGTGCACCCGGCAAACTCGCCGTTGCATAAAATCCGGGATAGGAAATTCCATACAAACCTGCACGGCCATTATTATTTTTTATATTTTTTAAGAGCCAATCCATCGTATCATAAGTGTCGCTGCTTTCATCAACATCTTTATTACTTTTTTTGTTGGCAATGTATGGAGTTACTTCTTTATTATGTCCTTCACTCATGTAACGGCCACGGACATCCTGGTAAACAAAAATGTATTTTTCATGCATCAATGCTGGATTTGGCCCCAATCTTCCTGCATAATTATTTTTACCATATGGCGCAACTGAATAGGGTGTTCTCTCTGTAAGAAAAGGATATTTTTCCGATTGATCTTTTGGTACATAAATAATAGTGTACAATTTTATTCCATCACGCATGGTAATCGTCGTATCAATTTTGTTGTAATTGTCTTTTACAAATTCAGGAGATTGGCCACATGATGATGTAAAAATCAACAGGCATGCAAATTGAATTATTTGTTTCATGAGTTTTACTGGAAAATTAAAGCGTGTAAAGAATTTTATAGAACAAAAGCATCTGCAATCAATTTAGTATCCATGAAAACCTCCGCGTGGATTATTTTCCCTTCTTTAAAAGTATAGGCTTGTACCCAATCCGCCACATAGCTTTTGCCGGTTGAGATCACTTCTGCTTCATCATGTCCTATAACAATTACGGTATTATCATTAGTACAAATTTTATTTGGAACAAAACTTTTCATTTTAAGATTTTCATTTTGAACCTGGAACATTTTTATGATTTCTTCTATACCAGTGAAAATTCCGGAGAAAGGTATGAAAGGCGCGCCTGGCCTTATAAATACTATGTCTTTACTGAATACGGATAAAACGGATGGTAAATTCCCGCTTGCGAAATCATGATACATTTGTTCAATAATTTGCTGATTGGTCATGGGGTTTCAAATTTGTATTTGTAAAAAAGTTTTCATCGGCCTGCGGTTCCGCCTGGGTAACCTGGTTGTATTTAAGTCGAAAATCAGCCATTTCCCCATAAATTATTTTCCTTGCTCGGTTAATACTTCCTAAGGGCCGGTGCTCAGGAAGTGAATGCCATGAATTAAAAGAAAGATTATCTCCAAATTCATTTTGTTCAGGCGTATCAAAAGTTTGTGTTGGAATCCTTACTGTTGCCATTTTTATCAAAGGTGAATTCCAATCAATAACCGGATCTTCTACAGGCATTTTTTTCGGATCAGTTTGAAACTGGACAAAGAAATCATATATGATTTCATGCTTTGCCAGGGTTGCATTCATATTCAACCTCAAAAAATCTTCATTTTTTTTATCGGTATATTCCAGTTGATTATTTTGCGAAGGAATGAAAGCGTATTTGACAGCCCTTTTACCATCACCGAAACCAAAGGGAACGGTACTATAATAGTTTTGTTCAAAAGGATGATTACATTTAATTTTTGCTTTGGCACCTCTTACCAGGATGGGCGAATTTTTAATGGCCAGGGCGATCTTGGAGAATACAGAAAGAAGTGTTAGAGGCTGAATTAATACTTTCAATATCTGGTAAAAATTCTTTACGTCATTGGCAACGAAAGTTTTAGTATTCATTAAAACGAAATCCTGGTTTCCCCGACCTTTTTCCGGCTCTAAGATTTTTGCGCCCGGAACATTCATTATCTTCAAAGCACATCCGCGAACATCTTTTTCCCAATCGGGGAGGGGTTTTGTGTTTCCATTTGAAAACCGCAGCCAGCAAGGAAAAGAGACGGCGTCTTTAAACAACCCAACTTTTAATTCTGCTTCAAGGTTCTTTTCTATAATGAATTCTCCTTTTACACAACCATTCATCTTTGGATGGATCTGTCGGAGTTGTTTTTTTTCTTGTTTCTCATACATTCTGATCATTTGGTTTTGCAATAATTTTACTATTTGCATAGCCACTTTCTCTTCATTTTTTTTCAGATGCTCCAGCCCGTTTTGCAAGTGATTATCTTTTACTTTTATTGGATCCATTTTATTTAATAAATTAATCTTGTTAAAACCAAATTGTTTTAATTTAAAATGGGGGCTGAAAGTATGATCAATAAGATACTGGATAGAAGAAAAAATCTTATATAAATATAGGATGAAATTGATACTACGAACAGTAAACCAACAAATAACCCTGAAAATTATATCCAAACGGCACATTCTTTGCCTGGCAAAACGTATACTGTAAAATGAAATTAATCACCTGTGTTTTTTTCGAATTCCTGCATTTTTTCCACCAGGTATTGCACGCTTTTCAATGGCAACGCATTGTACAATGACGCCCGAAATCCACCAACAGACCTGTGGCCTTTTATACCATAGATGTTATTTTGTTTTGCAAAATCCAGGAATGCCTGTTCTTTTCTTGCATCATCCATTACAAAACAAACATTCATTTTACTCCTGTCTTCCTTTGCTGCAGTAGCTTTGAATAGCTTGCTTTTATCAATGGCACAGTACAATAATCTGGATTTTTCGTTGTTTAACTTCTCGATTTTTTCAACTCCGCCGTTTTCTTTTAGCCAGCGCAGAGTAAGCATCGAAACATAAATGGCAAAAACCGGTGGAGTATTCAACATGCTTTTTGCTTCGATATGTTTTCTATAATCCATAATTGCAGGAATAGGGCGCTTTATTTTGCCCAAGATATTTTTATTCACCACAACAAGATTTGTTCCCGCTGCCCCCATATTTTTTTGAGCGCCGGCGAAGATCAATCCAAAAGAATTGAAGTCCATTTGCCTGCTAAAAATATCGCTCGACATATCAGCAATGATGGGCATACTTACTTTTGGAACCTCTTGCCATTGCGTACCGTAAATAGTATTGTTGGTGGTGACATGGAAATAAACAGAGTTGTTGGATACAGCAAAATCCTTTGGAATAAAATTGAAATTACTTTCCTTTGAACTGCACACAACTTCTACATTTCCGAAAAGACGTGCTTCTTTGATCCCTTTTGTACTCCATACACCGGTATCTGCATAAGATGCTGTTTCGTTTTTATCCAAAAGATTCATCGGCACCTGCATGAACTGAACCGTAGCGCCGCCATGCAAAAATAAAACTTCATGATCGCTATCCAGGTTCATCAATTCCTTTACCAACGATATCGCCTCCTCCATTACGGATTCAAAAAGCGGCGTGCGATGGCCAATTTCCAAAATAGATAAACCGCTGTTATTAAAATTAATAACTGCCTCAGATGCTTGGTGTAAAACAGTTTGGGGAAGGATAGAAGGTCCTGCGTTGAAATTGTAAATCATGAATAGATATGCTTTTTATTAAATTTATTGATCATTAATTTAAATCCTTTCTTTAATAGGAAAGGAGTAAAATTTTTGGCAAAATTCAATCAAAATTTTTAATTTTTTTATTAATTCTTTAATTACTCTTTACTGCAACATATCCGTCGGGATGAAATCCTACTCGCCTTATCTTTGCAAAAATTACAGTATTGAAAAAGCAGGAAGTTATTTTTAAAGATCTGGGCGTCATAAATTATAAAACTGCCTGGGATTACCAGGAGGAATTGGTAAAGAAAAACCTTGAGGTGAAATCGGAAGCCAGGAATGCAGTAAAATCAGGTAATCGCGCACCTGAACCTTTCGAATTACCGACATCAAATTATCTTCTTTTTTGTGAGCATCCGCCTGTTTATACAATTGGTAAAAGTGGCCACATGGAGAATGTTTTGTTAAGTGAAG
>JBDTJV010000379.1:0-2805 GCA_039935675.1 Ginsengibacter sp.
GATGCAGAATTTCCGGTTCTAATTTAGAAATTTTATTCAATTTATTATTTTTATTTATGCCATTAATGTTCCTTTACCATGAATCTATATCCTCTTTAATTGTATTTACTCCATCATATGCACTAGACCATCTTATAGTGGCCCCTACATAATTTCCTGAATTAAAATCTTGTATCCCATTCCAACCATCATCCAAAGGTCCTCCTGATATGAACATGGTAGCTGCATCATCAACAATACCTCCCCATTTTTGTCCATTAGCTCCAAAGTTGGCACCTATCTGCGCTCCTATACTTGTAGGTAACCGATAACTGTAATTATTAGTCATGTCTTTTCTACCTTGCGGGCTTTAATATACACCCGCGAAAAGAAGGACAGGATTGGAAGAAATTTTTTTTTCTTTTGCAGTAAACGAGCAAATAAGCCAGGTTTTTAATCGCGAATAAAATTGGCCATTTAATCATCCATTCCATTCAAAACTTCTTTCAAATCTGCTACAGAAGAGGAAGAGTTATCAGATTTTGAGAGGATTTCTTTTGCGTCGTCATCATCGCCATAAAATTCATTATTCGCCTTTTGATCAACAGCAATAGCAGATCCGCCCAAACTGATTCCTGCGAATAATCCCTTACTTCTTGAATAGGAATATACTTCGGCCTCCATTTTATAATCGGTGCTGGCAGATGAACTACGACCGACCGGTCCGGCTGTAACCGAAATGTCGCCGCCAAGTGTAAAACTCCCGGTTCCAATATTTTGGAGCGTTTCACGGCTTTTGAACACCAAAACAAGATCTATGGATTGAATACCGGCCTGGAAACCAACGCTTCCACCTGTTATAGTTACAAAAACTGGATCACTCCACGTACCATCTTCCATTTTTACCATTGCTATACCTTTACCTCTTTTTCCTCCTAAAACAAAGCCCGCATTGATCAATTTGGGCACAACGATAATTCCCTCTGTAATTTTTAACATCTCAGCAGGAATGCTTTCTTTCATTTCGGTGAAATCTTTTAAAACTTTCGCACTTGCTTCTATTTTATCCTCTTCCTTTGTGGACTGAGCTTTTACACTTGAGAACAGGAAACAACTCGCAGCCATCGCGAGGTATATAAAGGATATTCTGAAACTTTTCATAATGATTGTATTTAAACGGTTAATCGTTCAATACAAGATTAATGCCTTTTAAGCAGGCATTTTATAAAATCAAATTATTTATATTTTTTTTGGCAACGGTAATCTTATTAAATAAAAAAGCTGCCCCGTTAGAGACAGCTTTAAAGCTTCTTCTGATAAATTATCTTACGACAAATTATTCTGCCGGAGTTTCAGACTTGGGTGAACTTTTCGTTTCCGCTGTTTGTCTCGGAGCCTCTCTTTTTACAAATGCCGGACGCCTTGCAGCCGTAGCTTTTTTATGCGTTTCCTGCCTTTTTGCAAATTCCGCATCATGCTCACTGCTCCACTTGGTAAATTTTTCCATAGCAATTGCTTCATCAAACAAACCGAGGGAAACGCCGCGTAGTAAATGTTTCAGGTACAAAACACCTTTGAAACTTAAAATACGACGAACGGTATCGGTTGGTTGAGCGCCTTTGTGGAGCCATTCCAATGCCTTCTGACGATCTACCTGTATACTTGCAGGGACAGTTAAAGGATTGTAAGAACCGAGTTTCTGAATAAATTTGCCATCGCGCGGGCTACGTGCATCTGCAACTACGATAAAATAGAATGGCCTTTTCTTGGAGCCATGTCGTTGCAATCTCATTTTTACAGCCATAAAAAATAGAAATTTTCTTGGGTTGTGAATAATTGGGTTTCTAATAAAGGATAGCGAAGATAAGGCGCCGGAATGAATTATTCAAAAGATTACAATTCTTTTTCAAAAAATTATTGCATTTAAACGCCGGCCCACTTTGTAATTGGCGGGATTTTATCTTTTTCCTAACCCAGCCAGTTTTCCCATAGGCATTTTATTCATCATCTTCATCATGGATTTCATTTGGTCAAATTGCTTAATAAATTGGTTCAATTCAGCAATATCCTTTCCACTTCCTTTAGCTATTCTTAGTTTACGGCTAGGATTGATAAGATCGGGATTTCTGCGTTCTTCTACGGTCATTGAGTTGATCATCGCTTCTATCCCTTTGAACGCATCATCATTAATATCAATATCTTTTATCTGTTTCCCCACGCCAGGGATCATTCCCATAAGGTCCTTAAGATTTCCCATTTTTTTAATTTGTTGAAGCTGGGTTTTAAAATCTTCAAAATCAAACTGATTTTTCCGGATCTTTTTTTCCAGTTTGGCCGCTTGTACTTCATCAAATTGCTCCTGCGCTTTTTCTACCAGGCTGACGATATCTCCCATTCCCAAAATCCTTTGTGCCATACGCTCAGGGTAAAACACATCGAGCGTTTCCATTTTTTCACCGCTACTTACGAACTTGATCGGTTTATTTACTGTGTATTTGATAGAAATGGCAGCACCACCGCGTGTATCACCGTCTAATTTTGTAAGAACTACTCCTGTATAATTTAAGCGCTGGTTAAAAGCAGCAGCCGTATTTACTGCGTCCTGGCCAGTCATGCTATCTACCACAAATAAAATTTCTTTTGGGTTTAAAGCATTTTTTACATCGGCGACTTCCGTCATCATCACTTCATCTATTGCCAGTCGACCAGCAGTATCTATTATGACAACATTTTTATTTTTTGTTTTTGCCTCTTTTAGTGCATTTAAAGCAATTTCAACGACATTTTTATTTTCCGGTTCACTATATACTTCCACATTAATCTGGC